>JBDSJK010000258.1:0-5254 GCA_039917535.1 Burkholderiales bacterium | reverse complement strand
GCACGGCGGCGGTGGTGGTGCCCGTAGGCAAACTCGCCTACAAGGAAAAAGATTATATCGTTGCCGATCGAGGCAGCCCCGTCGCTTCGGCCTTGTATAAAGGGCTTACGGATATTCAGTACGGTCGCGCGAACGATCCCTACGGCTGGACGCGCGTCGTCAATCTAAAATAGAACGATCCCATTTTTCTAGCAACGCCTTTTGCACCAAATCAGGCTTCAACTCATTCATGCAGTTGAAGTGTCCAAGTGGACATTCACGCTTAAAACATGGGCTGCATTCAAGATTCAAACGCAGCACTTGTGCGTGATCGGAAAGCGGCGGCGTGAACTCTGGGCTGCTGGAGCCAAACAACGCAATGGTCGGCCGATCGAACGCCGCGGCGATATGCATTAATCCAGAATCATTGGTGATTACGACTGCGGCACTCGCGATGACGTGAACCGCTTCCAGCAAATCGGTTGTGCCGCATAGCTGCAAGGCACGCCCGTTAGACATCGTGGCGATGGCATCGCCAATCACCCCGTCCTTATTGGATCCCACGATGCATGCCTTGTAATTGCGCTCTGCAAACCATTCTACGAGCATTGCATAATATTTTTCCGGCCAGCGTTTCGCCGCGCCGTATTCCGCGCCAGGGCACAGCACGGCGATTTTCTTTGCATCGTTCAAGCCGAATTTATCTAATGTCGCGAGTCGCTGCGTCTCGTTCACCACCAGCTTAGGGTTGGCAACGGGACGACGCAACGCCGCGCCACGGGGCTCCGCCAGTGCCGTATAGCGCTCGACCATGAGGGGTGTGGATTGAGTATTGAGATGGCGCACATCGTTTAATAAACCGTAGCGCCACTCGCCTTTGTAGCCGGTGCGTTTGGCAATTCTCGCGAAAAACGGAATCAACGCAGACTTGGCGGAATTGGGCAGTACAAAGACTTGATCGTAGCCGCATGCGCGAAGCTTTTTTCCCTCGGAACGCCGTGCAGGCCAGTTAAATTCCCCGTGCTTGAACGCGCTAATGATAACCTCGTTTACCTCGGGCATAAGGCGATAAATCGGCGCGACCCATGGCGCGGCGAGGACATCAATGATGGGCTTGGGACGTTGTTCGGAGAGGCGCGCGAGGAGCGGCTGGGTCATCACCGCGTCGCCGATCCAGGACGGAGCGGTGATGAGTAACTTAGACACAGCTTGCCAACGGGTTATCGTCAGACCTTAGTTAATTTATATTTCGTTCCGCAGTACGGACACAGCGCTTCGCCGCTACCTTCGATGGTAAGAAACACGCGTGGATGGGTGTTCCACAATTTCATCGACGGCAGCGGGCAGTGCAACGGCAAATCGGTCTGACTGACTTCGACGCAGCGCTGATTGAGCTCGGTAGGTTTTGCTTGCGACATCAAACGTAGGCGAGCCAGTCGTGGTATTTTTCCGAGCGTCCGTTGACGATGTCGAAGAACGCCGTCTGGATTTTTTCAGTAATGGGACCACGGCGGCCCGCGCCGATTTGCCGGCCATCGAGTTCGCGGATCGGCGTCACTTCAGCAGCGGTGCCGGTGAAGAACGCTTCATCGGCGATGTAAACGTCGTCGCGAGTGAGTCGCCGCGTCAGCAACTCTAGCCCCAAATCTTTGGCGAGGCGATGGATGGTATTGCGCGTGATGCCGGTCAACGCAGACGCAATTTCCGGCTCGATGATAGCGCCGTCTTTAATGATGAACAAATTCTCGCCCGCGCCCTCGGCAACAAATCCGTCGACGTCAAGCAACAGGCCCTCGTCATAACCATGATCGACTGCTTCCATGTTGGCGAGAATCGAGTTGGCGTAGGTCGAGGCAATTTTCGCCCGCGCCATGGTGACGTTCACGTGGTGGCGCGCGAACGAAGAAGTTTTGACACGGATACCTTTCTCCAAGCCGTCAGCGCCGAGATACGCGCCCCACGGCCAAGCCGCGATGGCGATATGCACCTGCGCGCCCTTGGGCGACACGCCCATTTTCTCCGAGCCATAAAACGCAATCGGCCGCACGTAGCACGATTCGAGTTTGTTCTCCCGCACCACTTGACGCTGCGCATCCATCAGCGTCGCCTTATCGTAGGGCAGCTTCATCATGTAGATGTGGGCGGAATTGAAAAACCGATCGGTATGTTCCTTGAGCCTAAAGATCGCCGTGCCGCGCACCGTTTTGTAGGCGCGCAAACCTTCGAATACCGACAGACCATAGTGCAGCGAATGGGTAAGAACGTGGGTGGTGGCATCGCGCCACGGCACCATTTTGCCGTCGTACCAGATCAGGCCATCACGGTCTGCCATTGACATCATCGAACTCCGCAGTCCAAAATCGCAATTATAGCGCAGCAGTTGTGATTCCGCCGCCGCCTCCACTGTATTAGGACAATCATGACAATCAAGGCCCTCGCTTTCGACGCTTACGGTACGATATTCGACGTTCACTCAGTGATCAAATTGTGCGACACGCTGTTTCCCGGCCAGGGTGTGGCCCTGAGCCAGCAATGGCGCGCCAAACAGCTTGAGTACACCTGGCTGCGCAGCTTGATGAATGCTTACTTAGATTTTTGGCAGGTGACGGAATCCGGCCTGGTGTTTGCTTGCAAAGCATTGGGGTTAGTGCTGAACGACAACAACCGTAAACAGTTGATGAACGCCTATCTGCACCTTACGCCCTATGCCGATGTGCCGCCCGCGTTGCAGCGACTGCAACATTTGCCGCTGGCGATTCTCTCCAACGGCGCCCCGCAGATGCTGCATGATGTCGTCGCCAACGCGGGCCTAAGTGCTCATTTCGCCCACCTGCTCAGCGTGGACACGGTAAAAATTTACAAGCCTCATCGCTCGGTTTATGAATTGGCGCCAATCACTCTCGGTGTTCCGGCCAATGAGATTGGCTTCGTGTCGTCCAACAGTTGGGACGTGATCGGCGCAACCCATTTTGGTTTTCGGACTTTCTGGATCAATCGCGGCAACCAGCCGCTGGACGAACTGGGTTTTGAGCCCTACCGCATTGTTTCCAGGCTCGCCGAGGTGGCAGATGAGATGCTAAAATAACTTGAGATAACAGTTAAATTTATGTTTATAATTGTATGTATCCAATAATATTTTATATACATCTTAATGTCCCAATCCACAGCTTCAGTTGATCGTCCACTAGCCGTTGACAAGACCTCGTCCTCCGCGAAGCCGGAACTCAGTTCGGACGAGAAACTCTCCAAAGAGTTACTAATTTTCGCGGCGGGATTGATGACCTTTGCCACCATTTTCTGGCTGGCGATTTATTGGTGGATGGGCATACATCTATCTAGCACTTTGCCGCTGATATGCCAACTCCTATCGGCGGCCAGCATCGCCGTGTATTGGAAAACCGGCAACCTCGCTTTCCTACGTGTATTCCAACTGTCGTTGTTTTTATTTGTTCCGTTTGTCATGCAGTGGGCCATCGGCGATTTCGTTTCGTCTAGCGGCGTGATGCTGTGGGCAGTACTGGCACCAATCGGTGCGCTGATTTTCCACGGCGATCGCGAGTCGCTGCCGTGGATATTTGCTTACCTGCTTTTTACGGCCATATCGGGTGGATTGGATTATTATCTGCTGGCAGATCGACACCTTAAGCTTCCGTTACAAATTGTGGCCGTATTTTTTGTGCTCAATTTCGCGGCGATTTCGACCATTATCTATTATTTGGTACGCCACTTTATTCGGGAAAAAGCCGCCAGCCAATCCGCCTTACAAATGGAACAGGCGCGCTCGGAAAAACTGCTGCTCAACATCTTGCCCGCGCCGATCGCCGAGCGCCTCAAGCGCGAAGAACGCACCATCGCCGATGGCTATGCCGATGTCACTGTGTTGTTCGCCGACATAGTCAATTTCACGCAACTTTCTGAGGAAGTTTCGCCGAACCAAATCGTTGCGCTGCTCAACCAAGTGTTCTCTGCATTCGACAATTTGGCCGAAAAGCACGGCTTGGAAAAAATCAAAACCATCGGCGACGCTTACATGGTTGCCGGCGGCCTGGCGCCCAAAACCGAGCGTGACTACGTGGCAGAAACAGCCGGCATGGCGAAGGAAATGCACGCAGCCATGTCGCAATTCGCACCGGTCGGCCACCAGCCCTTGGCGCTACGCATCGGCATCGCTACCGGTCCGGCCGTGGCCGGCGTGATCGGCAGCAAGAAATTTATCTACGATTTGTGGGGCGACACCGTCAACATCGCTAGCAGGGTGCAAAGCGAAGCAGTTGCTCGCACCACGCTGGTCGACACCACTACTTACAAGCGCCTTTACACGCGCTACCGTTTTGCCGAGCCGCGCCGCGTTGCGCTCAAGGGCAAGGGCGAGTTGTCGGTCTACGAATTACAAAGCTAAGTATTCCTAGACGCTTGTCCAGCGCGGGTCTAGGAGCATAGGTTGAATAAACTAATCCCGGTGCGGCTCTCCGGCCGTGCTTTGCCACGAGGCAAGCGGGACGCGGCGGTCAGGTAGGGCTTGTTCGGGTCGCGTTTCAATTGCACGGTATTGTGCGGCCTCATGGGACTCAACCTTTCTCGCAAAGATTAATCGAATGAGGTCGCCGTTTTTCCCGCGCAGTCGTACCTGCATTTAGTCAGACTTGAGAAAATATTTCATCGTGAAAGCGCGCGTCGGAAACGCTTTCATGATCAGCTTGTCTTCAGTGACCAGCGGCACAGACAACGCTTCTGCCAGCGCAACAAACTCGCAGTCATACGCAGAGCAGTGGCTGGCGCGGGCAAGTGCAATGACCGATTCTGACGCGACCAAGTGTTCATTGGGCATCAGTATTTCTTTCATCGACTGCATCACGGTTTTGATCGCAACGAAATCGAACGCGCCACGCCGCAAGTAGCCGACCAAGATATTGCGAAGCTCAGAACGCCACAGGACCGTAGGCCGAAGGGCGCATTGCAATGCGCCGCATGTCATCCCCGACAAAAATCATGGACCATGAATCATTGCAAAATCTGATTGTGCAACGCTATCACCGAACGCAACGCCACCCACGATAGTGGTAAACAACCCATTCGAGAACTTATCAAAACCCATATGCCCACCAATCCCACTTGCAACCGCGCCAAACCCTGCACTGAACGCATCCTGCCCGCAGTTGCCACCACTGGCCGAGGCCGAGGCACATCCCACCAGGGCGTGGCCTAGTACGTTAGAGACCGGATTCGTCGCATAGGATCCCACTCCATAGGAGGCAGCGCTTGTTCCAAACGAGAT
>JBDSJK010000257.1:0-2572 GCA_039917535.1 Burkholderiales bacterium | reverse complement strand
CGTGGTACCATATCAATATAACCTAAGAAAACGTCAGGCCGACCCAAGACGAATTCATCAATCCAAGTTAAACTGTGCAATGAGTTCGACCCTGCCGAGTTCGACGCCGATGCCGCTGGCCGGATTATGCACGCATGAGCAGGCTGCCGTCGTGGGCGTCAGTGTCGACGCGACGGTGATGCGGCTCCGGCGGTATGTGTATGTAAAGGCGCAATCTCTCCAGCTGATGGCGAGCCGGTTCAATGAGATGCCCGATTGGGAGGTGAAAGGAGCTTTCGCCCTGCACCTCTGGCAAGACGCTGAACATGGCACCGGGTTCCGCCGGCGGGTAACGGAAATGCGGACGCCACCGCATCATCTCGACAAGATGCCCGATCCAGCACTCGGCGCGTTTTTGGCTGAACTCGGACTGGCTCGAAACCCACTGGAGGTTTTGGTTGCGCTCTACGAAGTGTTGAAGCCCGCATGTCTCGAAGCGTTCAACGCGCACCTGGCTCAATCCAACCCAATCGCCGATTACCCGACGCGTCGCTTCCTGCAGTTCACGATCGGGGAGGAGGAAGCGCAGATTGCCTGGGGGCAAAACGCGCTTGCGGCGTTGCGCGAAGCGGGAGTGTCGTCAAAAGACGAAAAATCGCTGCGTGCCTGGAGAGATCATCTCCGCGCGTTTTTAGAGTCAGCGGGAGGAATAAACGGTGACGGAGTTGGAGTCCGGCCAAGCGCGCCAGCTTCGCGCGGGGTGGCGGCGGAGGTTTCGCAGGTGCCGCGGCGAGATCGCCGGTTTGAGCGGGTGTGGCGATCTCGCGGGGTGGTTCCCGCCACGGATCGATCGCTCCATGAACGCGTGTGGTGGATGATGAACGTGCGACTGCAGGAAATGCATGTGGCCGAGCTGATCGCGTCGGTGATCGCCGAGTGGCGGGACCAACCGTGGGACTTCTATCATGATCTGGCGCGGCATCTATGGGATGAGACCCGCCATTGCATGCTGGGTGAAGTGGCGTTCGCGGGACAGAGGATACCGTTTTTCTCTGTGCCGAGTCACGTGGGGTTTGCTGAATACCCGAACACGCAACTAGCCCCGCCCGAGCGTTACGCTTTCCTTTGGGGGATCGAGCAAGGCCTGATGACAAAGACCGGAAAGCAAGCCGAAGTGGCGCTCGCGAAAGCGGGTGGCGATCTGCTCGCGACGAACTTTCAGGATTTCGATTGGGCGGACGAGGTGTTGCATGCGCAGATTGGGCGCAAATGGCTGGAGCCGCATTACAAGACCCGTGAAGCGATGCTCGAGGTGTACGAACGGATTCGACCGGCTTACGACCAGATAAAAGAGGATGATTTGAGGTTGCCGGGTCGCGACTGGTGGCCGGCGTTTTATGCGCAGCACCTGAAGGATAAAGACCCACGGCCGCACGAGCATGGCGATGGGAGTGAACAACCGGCGGCAACGTACTGACGCTTTTCCTTCGGCTCCTCCAACCAACGACACGTTTTGTGACTTCTCTGCCTCGGCGCAAACTAACGGTGGTTGGCTGTACGGTGATTGACGTGCTGTTCACCGACGTGCCGCGGTTGCCGACCTGGCCGAGCCATGCGGAGTTTACTTCTGCGAATCTGGTCCTGCTGGACCGTGCGCCCATTGTCACGCTGGGCGGCAATGGGGCCAATGCCGCGTACATTGCCGGCCAACAAGGCGCAACGGTGCACTTGTATTCATCGATGGGTGACGACGAGTTTGGCCGCATGGCAGCGAGATGGCTGAAGGCGGCAGGATGCGCCGTCACGGGTCGCAGCCGGCGGACCGCCACGGCAGTCAATGTCACGGCGGCGGATGCGCGACATCGCCGGGCGACTTACTTCTACGCGGCCACGGCACCGCGATTGCCGCGGTTGAACGCACGCGCCGGTGACGCGGTGCTGGTCTGTGGCTGGCCTCATCCGCCCTTGGATCAAGTGGCGCGTGAGTTTAAGCGGCTGCGCGCGGCTGGGGTTCTGACGGCGCTCGATCTGGGACCGATACTCGGCGAACCGTGGCCGTGGACCACGCTCGAAAAGGTTCTCGTTCATACGGGCCTGCTGCTCGGCAATCGTCATGAATTTTGTACCCTCACCGGGGAATCACAGCTATCAGGCGCTCATGCACGCATGCGTCGAGTCTGCCCGGGACTCATCGTCGCCAAGCTTGGACCGGCCGGGGCGGCTTGGAGTTCGCCGCAGCATTCGCGTCCTTCGCGGGTAGGTGCGGGCCAGGTACGAGTCGTTAATACCGTCGGTGCCGGCGATTCTTTTAATGGCGCTTTCCTCGCTGCACTGCTGCGTGAGGTATCGGTTCCTCGTGCGGTGAAGTTAGCGGTGGCTTGCGCAACGCGGATCGTTGGCTCTGGCCACGGTGTTCTTGGCTTGTCTGCGGTTCGACCGCGACGTGTGTAGCGCTGCCGCGGGTACTTATTGAGTGCGGGGCACTTCGCTCGTAGTCGGTTTGCCTTCGAGTGCGCCTTCGACGTACAGCTTCTTGACCAAGACGACCATGACGACGGTGAGCGGCATGGCAAAGAGGACGCCCATGACGCCG
>JBDSJK010000256.1:0-2860 GCA_039917535.1 Burkholderiales bacterium | reverse complement strand
GAGAATAATCAAAGTTTGCGCGATGGCGATGACGCCGACCACCATCACCTGTTGCAGGATGAGAGAGAAATTTTGACCGGAAAGAAACCGATCCGATTGGGTCGCGAAGAACGCACAGGCCGCCAGCAAAGCGATGAATGAACCAAAGGTTGCGAGCGACGGCATGTTTTGCAACAGACTACCCCTTTTAACGGCTTCGCTGCCTTGCATAGATTGACTGCTCACAGGTTCTCCTCCCCGTTACAGCTTGTGACTATTGATCTTAACTTAAACTTCGTGACAATGAACACCCGGGCCGCGTCATTCCCGCGTAGGGTGAAGCAGGGGTTTCCGCTTGAACACAGCCGCCTGCGTAACGGCTCGGACTTGCCAGCCCGAACGCGCCCTGCAAGGGGGAATCCAATTTTTATCTTAAGACCACTTGGGCCCCCGCCTTCCCGAGGACGACGACTAATTTGTCATTCGGTTAGGTAATCCTCAATAAAATATTATTTACCGCCCCAGCATTCGCTTAAACCAAACTTGGTGTCTTTGCTGTCCACGCCCTTCATGGCTTTGTTGGTGATCAAGGTCACGCCGGTGTCCGTATAGCCTGACACTTTTTTGCCACCTTTAGCATAGGCTACTCCTGCGTCCACGCCCATGCTCGCCATTTTCAATGGATACTGTTGTGAGGTCGCTGCAATCACGCCCGCTTCCACGTTCTTGACACCGGCACAGCCACCGTCGACCGACACGATCATGACGCCCTTTTCCTTGCCTGCGGATTTCAGCGCTTGATAGGCGCCTGCGGCAGCGGGTTCGTTGATGGTGTAAACCAAGTTAATGTCGGGGTTTTTCTGCAGGCAGTTTTCCATTCCGGTCTGGCCTTTAGCTTGATCGCCGAAAGAATCTTGCGCGCAAACGACTTCTGCCGGCATGGCTAGCTCGTTATTTTTTGCATCGTTGCTTTTCAGTCCAAGGCCAGCGAGAAAGCCATTGTGGCGTTGCGCGCCAACCGGGTGACCTGGGAACAGATCGAGGGTGGCGATTTTCACGGGTTTTCCAGCAAACGCTGCCTTGGCGTATTGGCCGATGAGCAAGCCGGCTTTATAGTTATCCGTGGCGAACAATCCGTCGAGCGCATCGGCAGGATCCGTCGGGCTGTCGAGGCCTATCACCATGACGCCCGCATCGCGCGCTTTTTTAATGGCGGGGATGATCGCTTTGGCGTCGCTCGGTGTGATCAAAATGGTTTTTGCGCCTGCCGCCATCATGTTCTCGATCGCGGTGACTTGCCCGGCATTGTCGCCGTCGATCTTGCCCGCTGCGCTCATCAGTTTCGCGCCTTTGGCTTTGGCCGCGGCGGTGGCGCCTTCCTTCATTTTCACGAAGAAGGGGTTGGTTTCGGTTTTGGTGATCAGGCCGATAATAGGCTCCGCCGCCATGCTCGATAGGCTGAAGCTGGCGCAAGCTCCGAGTGCCAGCAGCTTTGTTGTATTCATTTATATTTCCTCCATGAAATGGATGGGATAAATCTTAAATTGGACTAGCTTCGGCCCTCGATCACGAATCTGCATTTGGGGGCTTTACGAAAGTAGCGGCAGCAGTATAATGCGAGTTAAATATTAAATCAATCGACGTTATTTAATCGATTGGCCGTTTCAGAACGTACACGCATGAAACGCAAATCAACAATGCCTGGGAGCCTTAATTATGTTCACAATCGCCGGTGAGGCACTCATCGATCTGTTCGCAACAGCCGACGGCAATTATCGGCCGGCCGCCGGCGGCGCACCCTACAACTTCGCGCGTGCGTTGGCGTTGCAAGGTGAAACCGTAAGCTATGTCAATTCATTCTCCAGCGATCATTTTGGCGTGCTCCTAAAGCATAATCTTGCTTTAAGCGGCGCGCGGCATCTGGGCAAGACCAGCAACAAACCCACGTCGCTCGCGCTGGTCGGCGCCGACGATCGCGGTCAGCCGCGCTACAGTTTTTACCGCGAGGGGGTCGCCGACCGCGACCTGGATTTTACAGCGCTCATCAATATGCTGAGTCACGCCAAGGTTTTTCATACCGGTGCGCTGGCGCTAGTTCCCCCCGACCACGAAGCCATGATTCAGGCCATGGAGCAATGCCGCGAGCGCGGTGTGTTATGTAGCGTCGATGTGAATATGCGCCCGCAAGTGGCGCTGAGCATGGGTATCGACCTAGCTCATTACTGCGATGCGGCGTTGGGCGTGGTTGACCGCGCGGCGATCGTCAAGGTTAGTGATGAAGATTTACAGCACCTGGGTTATGGCGGCGAACCGCTGGTCGGTGCGCGCATGTTGCTCAAGCGCGGTTGCAAAATGGTGGTGCTTACCCTTGGCGCGCAAGGCGCATGGGCGTTAAGTCATAAAGACGAAATCTACCGGGCCGCTGAGCAAGTTGGCGTCGTCGATACCGTCGGCGCAGGCGATTGTTTCTATGCCGGCTTTATTGCCTCGCTGCAGCGCGCTGGCGTGTTGGAGCAGTTGCAAAATCGCCCGCCGAAAACGGAGACACTGGCGGCGGCGTTGACCCACGGCGTCACCTGCGCGGCCATCAATGTCGGACGCCAAGGCTGCCAGCCACCGACGTGGGACGAGGCGGTTGCGTGGCATGCAGGACATAGCGTTGCTGTCGCTTACTCGTAACTTCACAAGAAAACGCTTAACGATCGAAATTTAGTAGCCCTGCCACGGCCCAATCCCAGTGCGGCTCCCAGGCCATGCCTTGCCAACAGGCAAGCGGGGCGCGACTGCTGGCGTGCTGATATATGACGCTGTGAGAGATCGAAATTTTGCCGGGCTGTTGCTTGATGTTGCAATCACACTGCGTTCGCAGCATAGTGGTGTT
>JBDSJK010000255.1:0-2951 GCA_039917535.1 Burkholderiales bacterium | reverse complement strand
CTTTTGCTTCCTCTGCGACGCTTTTGCGGCCGTTTTGCCGGCGGCGAAAAGTTCCAACCGCGCCGCGTTACTCACCGCCACCACCGCAGGATGGGTTAATCGGCGCTCTACCGAATTCACCGATGGCAAGTGGCTAATCGCGCACCACCACTCGTCGGCCATGCCTGAGCATACCGCGGCCAAATAGGTTAGCCTCCCTATGGGTGGGTTTTAGGCAAGCATCGCCGAAACTCACCTTTTTTTTGCAGTAACCCATGCACACACGAGGAGTTAATCGATTAGCACTTCTCGGCGCGCTCAATCACCACATCTTCAACCGGCACGTCTTGGTGGCCTCCCTTGTTGCCGGTCTTTACACCTTTAATCTTGTCGACCACATCGGTTCCGTCGATTACTTTACCAAACACGCAGTAGCCCCAACCGCGCTCCGTCTCGCCGGAAAAATTCAGAAAATCATTCTTGCCAACGTTGATAAAAAATTGGCTCGATGCGCTGTGGGGATCGGGCGTACGCGCCATAGCGACGGTGTAGAGATCGTTGGTCAAGCCGTTGCTGGCTTCATTTTTGATCGGTGCCTTAGTGGATTTTTCTTTCATGCCCGGCTCCATGCCACCGCCCTGGATCATGAAGCCATCGATCACGCGATGGAAAATTGTGTTGGTGTAGTGGCCGCTGTCGACATAGCTGAGAAAATTTGCGACGGTGAGCGGCGCCTTGGCGGCGTCGAGTTCTAGCGTAATGACGCCGTGGTTGGTGTGTAGTTTGACCATGGGAGAATTTTCTTTCGTGGATTGAGGGCAAGCTTGGTTAGTAGTAGATTTTGTGGCGGGGGTTTCGTTGGAACAAGCCTGCGTTGCAATGCTGGGCAGCAATAGCCAAGCGCTGGATTGCAACAACCGTCGGCGTTTTTGATCAGTGGGCATGGGGACTCCGGCTTTCAACAAAGGGCATTGGGTATAATCGTAGCATTCTAACAAGCGGTTGACCTTTTTCACAAATCGCACCTGGCCCATGCTCAAGCTCTACAACACCTTAACGCGCAGCAAACAAAACTTTATCCCCCTCGTCCCCGGCAAAGTGCGCATGTATGTCTGCGGCATGACGGTTTACGACTATTGTCATTTAGGCCACGCCCGGGTGATGGTGGTGTTTGACATGGTGCAGCGTTGGCTCAAGGCATCGGGCTTTGCCGTGACTTACGTGCGCAACGTCACCGACATCGAAGACAAAATCATCAAGCGCGCGGCGGAAAACGGCGAATCGATTCACGCGCTGACCGAGCGCTTCATCGGATTCATGAACGAAGATGCCGCTGCACTGGGTGTGCAAAAGCCTGATCATGAGCCGCGCGCCACGCAGTATGTTGACGACATGCTGACCATTATCGCGCAACTGGAGGCGAAAGGTTTAGCCTATCAAGTCACTGATGGCGACGTGAATTTCGCCGTGCGAAAGTTTCCCGGTTACGGAAAATTGTCTGGCAAATCGCTGGACGAACTACGCGCCGGCGAGCGTGTCGCCATTGAGCAAGCCAAGCAAGATCCGCTGGATTTTGTGTTGTGGAAACGCGCCAAAGACAGCGAGCCCGACGAGGCGAAATGGCCATCCAAATGGGGCATCGGCCGGCCCGGCTGGCACATCGAATGCTCCGCCATGAGTTGCCGCTTGCTTGGCGAACATTTTGACATCCACGGCGGTGGCGCGGACTTGCAATTTCCCCATCACGAAAACGAAATCGCCCAGAGCGAAGGCGCCAGCGGTAAACCGTTTGTGAATTACTGGATGCACAACGGTTTTGTCCGCGTCGACAACGAAAAAATGTCGAAGTCGCTCGGGAATTTTTTTACTATCCGCGAGATACTCAAACAGTTCGACGCGGAAGTCGTACGCTTCTTTATTTTGCGCTGCCACTACCGCAGCCCGCTCAATTACAGCGACGCGCAGTTGCAGGATGCGAAGAATTCGCTGGATCGATTGTACCGCGCTTTGCAGGGCAAGGAAGCTAACGTCGTCAACGTCAATTGGAATGAAGCCAATGCCGTAGTGTTTAAATCCGCCATGGACGACGACTTCAACACGCCCGAAGCCATCGCTGTTTTGTTCAACCTGGCGGATGAAGTGTTTGCAGGAGAGGCGAAAGCCGATTTGCTGTTGTCATTGGCCAACACACTTGGGCTGCTGCAAAAGGATCCAAATGCGTATTTTGCGGTAGAAGCGACGATTAGCGGAATCGCCGCAAAGGGTATAGCGGGAGATGTTTCGGCGGGCGGGCTCGTAGCGATGATCGCCGGTGTTAGCGCAGATGCTAAGCTGGAAGAATTTGGGGCAGCGAAGATTAAAAAGCAAATTGGTGAGCTCATTGATGAGCTCATTGAGCAACGCACCGCTGCTCGTAAGGCGAAAGATTTCAAAGAATCTGATCGCATTCGTGATTTGCTTGCAGCCGAAGGCTTCATCCTAGAAGATACTCCTCAAGGCACCAATTTGCGTCGCCGCTAGACACCGTTAGTCGTGAACCGATTTATCGATCGTATGCGCGACGGAGTTGCTAGGCATCGCCACAAGCCAAGCGCGGCGGCGTTCTCCGGCCGTGCAGGGGCACGAGGCAAGCAGGTAGTGCCTTCTGGCATAGCCTCCTAATAAATGACCACCCACACGTCGTCAAAACATAGTTACAAGTGAGGGGGGACATCACCCGCCGCACCTGTTATGGAGGAGGAGCTAACGCGCCAAACATCGCGCTGCCCAATACGCTATGTAGCAAGGTCGTCGGATGCTCCACGTCCCAATAAAAGAACGGCAAGCTTAAGGTCAGCTCCACATCGGGACACGTTGCCGGGTTGATCAAAAGACACGCGCTGAAACCCGGCGCGAGAAACTCGAGTGCCGGACCCGGGATGGTCGAGCCCAACAGACTTTGCGCGACATTGAACACATTGATCTTGGTCACG
>JBDSJK010000254.1:0-2848 GCA_039917535.1 Burkholderiales bacterium | reverse complement strand
GAGGCCATTTTACGTTTGGCTCATCCAATCATTCCGTTTATAACTGAGGAGCTGTGGAAACAGGTCGCACCACTTGCAATACCTAACGAATTTAGAACTGGCAACAGCATCATGGTGCAGTCTTATCCAAAAGCTGATCTAACAAAGGCTGACGAAGCAGCAGCCTCAAAGGTTGCAACACTAAAAGAAATTATCAACGCCTGCCGAACCTTGCGCAGCGAGATGAACCTCTCCCCCGCCGCGCGTGTTCCACTTGTAGTTGAAGGCGACACGGCATCATTGACGCAGTTTGCACCCTATCTCAAAGCGCTCGCCAAACTCAGCGACGTATCGTTTGCCGACGCGCCGCTCGACCAAGCCGGCGCGCCCATCGCGGTGGTGAGCAACGCAAAGCTGATGTTGAAAGTCGAGATCGACGTAGTCGCCGAGCGGGAACGTTTGAGTAAAGAAATTGCTCGCCTTCAAGGAGAGATCGCCAAAGTGAACGGCAAGCTGCAAAACGCCAGTTTCGTCGAGCGAGCGCCCGCTCAAGTGGTCGAACAGGAAAAGTCGCGTCTAACGGATTTCGGCAGTAAATTAGAGACCTTGCAAACGCAACTCAAAAGACTGGGATAACCATGACAAAACCCTTCGACGCAAAACGCTATGCGGTCAAGCCCGGCAAGACGGTGAGGCTCAAAGATTGGAATCCCGCCGAATGCCGCTTGAGTTCCCGCGACAGCGCGCTGGATGCGAAACTGCTTGCGGAGCAAAACGATCACCTCGACAAGTTGCAAGACCTGCTCTACGCGGAACACAAACACAAAATTTTACTGATGCTGCAGGGAATGGATACGTCCGGCAAGGACGGCACGATACGGCACGTGTTCAACTCCGTCGATCCGCTGGGCGTTCACGTTGTGAGCTTCAAAGCGCCGACGGAAGCAGAGCTGAATCACGACTACCTGTGGCGTGTGCACAGCCAAGTGCCCGGCAAAGGCGAAATCGTGATCTTCAATCGCAGCCACTATGAAGACGTGCTGATCGTCCCGGTACACGGCTGGATCACGCCAGAAGAATGCCAAAATCGCTACCAGCAGATTAATGAATTCGAGCGATTGCTCAACGATTCCGGGACCATCATCATCAAATGTTTTCTCTATATTTCCAAAGACGAACAAAAAGCTCGTTTTGAAGAACGTCTAGCCGATCCTGATAAGCATTGGAAATTTCGCCTCGGCGATCTGGAAGAACGCAAGCTGTGGAAAAAATATATGCTGGCCTATGAGGGCGCACTGACCGCCACCAGCACGAAGTGGGCACCCTGGTATGTCATCCCGGCCAACTCAAAAACTGAACGAAATTTGCTGATTTCCTCGTTGCTGGTTCAAACTTTAGAAAAATTGAACATGCACTATCCCGAGCCTGAAGATGATCTCAGCGACGTGGTGATCGAATGATGATTATACTTCGATGGACTGTGTGGCTAGCGCTATACGCCGCCGCAACGGCAATTCAGGGCGCCGATAGCAACGCCGTGATCAAGCATAAATTGATGGACGAAAACAGCCACCACGACGATGCATCTGTGGTGGTCACTCGCGTGAACAACGAACCCGTCACCGACAACGTGAATCAAACCGACGCGCCGGCGGGGGAGCAATCGCTGGAAGTCGAGTGCGTCGTCAGGCTTTTCGTTGGCATGGGCACCGTGGACTTTAGCAAACTCACTCGTATGGCAGTCAAACTCGAAGCAGGCCGTACTTACCAACTCGGCACCAAGCTCACCTCGCAAGGCGATTGCACACCGACCATACAGTAAGTCATTTTTAGTCACCTAATGTAACGATAGTACCCCTTCCCCTTCAAGGGAAAGGATGGGATGGGGATGGGTTCAAGCTTGCCGATTCAACCGCATAACCCATCCCCACCGGTATCCTCCCCTTGAAGAGGAGGAATGTATCAGGAACGCCGCACGTAATTAACTGACGTAATGGTTGTTAACGCGAACGTGCGCCCGCACTATGCACTGTTGGCCGCTTCACCTGCGGCTTACCGCCGCGCACACCAAGCGGTTTTGTAGTCGGTTTGCGATTGTTGTGTGCTGCCGGTTTGCCGCCCGGCGAGCCTGGGCGACGCCCTCCTTCGGGTCGCTGACCGCGGTTTTGTCCGTTGATAATCGGCTCCGCTTTGATACGCGGGTCTGGCTCAAAGCCTGGCACGATTTCGCTTTTCAATTCCCGCTGAGTCAATCGTTCGATATCGGCCAGGAGTTTTTGTTCGTCGATGCACAGCAGCGATATGGCTTCGCCCGATGAGCCTGCGCGCCCGGTGCGGCCGATGCGGTGAATGTAGTCCTCCGGCACATGGGGCAACTCGAAATTGACGACGTGGGGAAGCTCGATAATATCGATACCGCGCGCGGCGATATCCGTCGCACACAGCACTTGCAGACTACCGTCCTTAAATTCCGCCAGCGCCCGCGTGCGCGCCGCTTGGCTTTTGTTGCCGTGAATAGCCAGGGATGAAATGCCGTCTTTCTCCAACTGCAAGGCCAGCCGGTTTGCGCCATGCTTGGTGCGCGTAAACACCAGCACTTGAAACCAGTTGTGCGTCTTGATGAGATGGGAAAGCAATTCACGCTTACGCTCGCGATCCACCACATAGACCCGCTGCGCGATCAGATCTGCCGTCGCTTTCTCACGCGGCGCTTCGATCATTGTCGGTTTGTTCAATAGGCCATTTGCCAACGCCTTGATCTCATCGGAGAAGGTCGCGGAGAACAATAAATTTTGCCGCTGCTTCGGCAACAGCGCAAGCACACGCTTGATGTCGTGAATGAAACCCATGTCGAGCATCCGATCGGCTT
>JBDSJK010000253.1:0-4635 GCA_039917535.1 Burkholderiales bacterium | reverse complement strand
AAAGGCGGTGATCGGCCAAGCTCGCATCATTCATCACATCAATATTTCCGTGTTTTCCCGTGGCCACGTTCTGCTTGAGGGCGATGTGGGCGTCGGCAAAACGACCGTCCTGCGCGCCTTTGCCCGCGCCATCGGTGGCGGGTTTGAGCGGGTTGAAGGCACGGTCGACCTGATGCCCAATGATCTCATTTATTACACCTACATCAACGAAGAAGGCAAACCCCGCGTCGATCCCGGCCCTGCGTTGAAGCACGGTGAAACGCTGTCGATATTTTTCTTTAACGAGATCAATCGCGCCCGGCCGCAAGTGCATTCATTAATGTTGCGCATCATGGCGGAACGTAGTGCCAACGCCTTCAATCGCGAATATCGTTTCCCCCACATGTTGATGTTCGCCGATCGTAATCGCGTGGAAAAGGAAGAAACCTTTGAGATTTCTGCAGCGGCACGAGATCGCTTCTCCATGGAATTGTTGATTGAAACACCGACGGAAACGGAAACGCAGCGCGCCTTGATGTTTGACACCCGCTATCACGATATGGAGCGTCTGATTGAACGCGTTTCGCCCGCGCTGTTTGACTATGCCGAACTCAATGGCATCGCCAGCACCATACAGGACAACATCAAGGCCAGCGATACACTGCAGCGTTACGCGCTGGATTTGTGGCGCGCCACGCGCGATCCCAGCCACTATGGCATTGCCATTTCCGGCGTCAACATGAAGGAACTTATCCAAGCCGGCGCAAGCCCGCGCGGCATGAGCATGCTGATGCGCGCCGCCCGCGTGGCTGCATGGCTGTCGGGGCGGGACTACCTCGCGCCCGAAGACCTGCAGGCCGTTTATTCGGAAACCATGGCCCATCGCATCTTCTTCAGCCCAATCTATGAACTGCGCCGCGGTAACATCTCCCGCGAATTCATGACGCAAATTTTGAATAAAATTTCCGCGCCCTAGCAGGTAATGTTGCACGCGCTGGGCAAGCTGCTCAAGGCCGACAAAGACGAGTTACCTGCCCTGCTCTGGGCATTCGCTTATTTTTTCTGCCTGCTCTGTAGCTATTACATTTTGCGGCCCGTGCGCGACGAAATGGGCATCCAGGGCGGCGTCGACAAGCTGCAATGGTTATTCGTCGGCACCTTTCTCGCCATGTTGGTCGCCGTGCCATTGTTCGGCTGGCTGTCGTCGCGCTGGCCGCGCCGACAGTTCATCCCCATTGTCTATTATTTTTTCGCGGTCAATCTCGTTGGGCTTTATTTCCTTCTGCAGAGCAACGCAGATAAAGCCATCGTCGCCCGCTTATTCTTCATTTGGGTCAGCGTGTTTAACCTATTCGTCGTATCCGTATTTTGGAGCTTCATGGCGGATATCTTCAGTAATCAACAGGCGCGGCGCTTCTTTGGCTTTGTCGCGGCCGGCGGCAGCGCCGGCGCCATTGTCGGCCCGATGTTTACCGGCATATTGGTCGGCAAAATTGGCACGAATAACTTGCTGCTCATCTCCGCGGGTTTCCTATGTTTGAGCACCCTCACGATAAACTGTCTCAGCCGCTGGGCAAAAACCCGAGCCGGTAATCCCGTCATTGCAGACCTCGTACCCCTAGGCGGCAGCGTACTGGCGGGCGTCCGGCTGACGTTATCATCGCCCTATTTGATCGGTATCTCAGCCTATCTATTATTGCTCACGTTGCTCGCGACCTTCGTCTATTTCGAGCAAATTCGCTTGGTCGCCGCGCAAATTCCCGATACCGCCGCGCGTACTCGACTGTTCGCAACCATCGACATATACGTCAACATCGGCACGCTGTTAGTGGAAATATTTTTGACTAATCGATTGGTAGGCCGTTTCGGCGTCGCCCTGCTACTCATGATCCTGCCGCTGTTGAACATCATCGGTTTCGCCTCATTAGTCGCCGCGCCCACGCTCGCTATGTTGGTCGGCTTCCAAGCCGGGCGACGAGTCGCCGAATACGCCGTCGCTCGCCCAGTCCGCGAAATACTCTTCACCGTCGTCTCGCGGGAAGAAAAATACAAAGCGAAAAATTTCATCGACACCGTCGTCTATCGCAGCGGGGACGCACTAAGCGGTTGGATTTCCAGCTTGCTTAAAAGCATGGGCATGGCGTTGGGCAGCGTCGCCGCCCTGGCCATTCCCGTCGCCATCGCCGCCGCGCTGGTGGGTTGGTTGTTGGGACGCAAACAGGAAATGCTGAAGAATACAAATGGTACCGATCGGCCATTGCATGAGTGACCCAGGCAAGTCCGCATCCGGCTCATAGTGCGAGCCTTGGGCTTGCTCAAAACACACGTGCCTAGAACCCGCGTTCAGCTTGCCTCCTGACAAGGCATAGGTTGAGAGCCTCACTGGTATTGGCTCACCGCCATGCCCATCGAGCGATTAATCACTGCGTAGAAAATAATGTGGATCAAGGCGCGCAGCACTGGATCCACCATTCCTCATAACTTGATCGATGGTAGATCCGCTGCGCTTGATCTACCCTACTTGGCTACTCGCCAGTCAAAAAATCCCATCAATCCGTTCAACTCCTACTTAACCAAGCAATTGTAGGTTGGGTTGAGGTACGAAGCCCAACAATGTTGCGTGACAAAATTTCCGCCGCAGTTGGGGTTCGTACCTCAGCCCAACCTACGACTTGTCGGATAGGCACTATCCATGAGCCTCTCCAGGCAGGTAGCATCACTGGGTTGATCGCAATACAATGGGTTTTTATCACTATAGGCTCGTAATGAACCTTGATGAACAATCCCACCTCCCCATCGCGCAGGAATTGCCTCGGCGCCATGGTTGCAGCCGTTGCGGTCCATGCCATGACTAATTCTTCCTCAGCGCAGTCAGCGCCTGTCATGCGTACCATCCCCAAAAGCGGTGAGACCTTACCGGTGATTGGCCTTGGCACCTACGATGCGTTTGACGTTGGCAATAACGCGCAAGAGCGAGGTTTAGCAAAGGACGTTCTCAAGTTGTTTGCCGAGCGAGGCGGGAAGCTGGTTGACAGTTCGCCGATGTACGGGAGCGCGGAAACCGTGGTGGGCGATCTCGCTTCTGAATTGAACATTCAGCCTTCGCTGTTCATCGCGACCAAGGTGTGGACCAGTGGCCGCGGCGCGGGCATTGCGCAGATGGAAGATTCACTACGCAAGCTGAAACGGGAGCGAATCGAGTTGATGCAGATACACAATTTGCTCGACGCGAAAACCCACTCGGCGACGCTGAAAGATTGGAAAAAATCTGGCAAGATTCGTTACTTGGGCGTGACCCATTATCACGCCGGTGCCTACGATGCCCTTGAGCAAGCCATCAAAGGCGGCGAGATGGATTTTGTGCAATTGAATTATTCCATCGCCGAGCGCGATGCGGAAGCTCGGTTATTGGCCTTAGCGGCGGACGTGGGCACCGCCGTGATCGCGAATCGGCCGTTTGCCAACGGCAGTGTGTTTGGGCGTGTGAAAGACGAGCCACTGCCCGCCTGGGCGAGCGAGATTGATTGTGTAAGCTGGGCGCAACTGATGTTGAAATACATCCTTGGTCACCCTGCGGTGACCTGCGTGATTCCGGCAACGCGCAATCCAAAACACATGATGGACAACATGGGCGCCGGGCTGGGCCGATTGCCCGATGCAGCGCTGCGGCAGAAGATGGCGGATTACTTTACTGCGTTGTAGCGCGCCGACCTCATCCAAATTGTCATTCTTCGTTGCGCTCAGAATGACAATTTTTTTAAGTTGCTGGTGTATTTTTAACGTGTGATCTCGTCCCAAGTCTTGTCGGCGCGACCCATTACCCGCGACACATCTTCATCCAGCAAATAGCCACGCTCGACTAGTTCTTTAGCGGCCTGTTTCGCGCGCTCAAGATAATTGTCTTTGTTTTTGTACAACGCCTTCGCGCTCGATCGTGGATCGTCGCCGCGTGCGTTGTCGTCCTTCGCAAACGGCAACCAAGTCCCAAAAAAATCGCGCAACTCATCTGGCGGGCCCGGTAAACCGGCACGCAAACACCATGGCGTATAGGTGGCCAATGGCGCGGCGATTTCGACGTTGCGTATGCCGCCGAGTTCGTTGCCGAATTCATCCACTTTGGGCACCAGCGTCGCAAACGCTTTTCCCCTAACCGGAGGCTCTTTATCGATGATGCCCTGTTTCCAGCGCGGGCCGTAATCGACCCGGGTCGCTACATTGGCTACCCGTGCGGCTTGCAGGCCGGGTATGGCTGGCAAGCCCGTGGATACCTGAGTCCCCTTTTGTGGGATTGGCTCTACAAGCATGCCGTTGGAAATTCTTGGGTAGGCGCTTTGCGGCGGCTCGCGTCCCGTTTGTACCCAGTCACATAGACGCACCATTAGCGAACGAAGGTTGACCAAGTAATCCAAAGGATTGCCCAAGTAGGCTTGCGAGTCGGGCAGTTTGTCCTTCGGGGGAAAAGGCACGACAAAATGTTGCCCGCTTGCTAGATGAAAAATGCGCTCGTTGGCCAACGGCTCAATGTCTTTTTTTCCGTCCGGCGTGGTGTGTATTAACGACGCCGCACGGCCCCAATATTCGTAACCCGTGTTGGTATAAAAAATCTTCGGCAGATGGCTTTTTGGTAACAGGCCTGCGGTGATGCCGGTTTCTGCA
>JBDSJK010000252.1:0-2837 GCA_039917535.1 Burkholderiales bacterium | reverse complement strand
CTTGGCGTAAGGCCGGTTTGCCCATTGCCCAATAGCACGGATTTTAAAGCCTTTCTCTGACCCAGGCTTTCCAATCGGCAAACAGCGACGGCTGTAGGCTCGCAATGACGGAGCGCTTCCATACGTTGCCGCTCCAAAAATCGTCTTGATCGAAGGTGGACATTTGTCCGCCCGCTTCGCTCAAGATCAAGCTTCCTGCGGCATAGTCCCACAGCTTTTGTCCGCCGTGTAGATAAAGATTAAATCGTCCCGCAGCGACGTAGCACCACTCCAACGTCGCCGCACCGAAATTGCGTTGCGAGGAGTAGGGCGGTTTGTCGGCGAGTGCGGCGCGTAGTTGGCTGGGGAGGCGCTTGAAATCGACTTCTGCGATAGCTTCACGCAAAGTCAGCGCGCGTTCGTGGATGGGCAGTTCGACACCGTTCAAAAACGCGCCCGCGCCCCGTTCGGCGTAAAACGCTTCCTCGGCAACGGGGTCGTACACGACGCCGAGCACTGGCCAACGATTTTGTAGCAGGGCGACGGAGACGGCGAAATAGGGAATGCCGTTGACGAAATTTGACGTACCGTCGATCGGGTCCACGCACCAGATGCCGTCGTTGCCTTGATCCCACAGGCTGAGGTGCTCGGCATCCTTCATCTCTTCGCCGAGCAGCGGACAATTACGGATGGCGGTGAGCTCTTCGCGTAACGCGTTTTGCGCGGCGAGGTCCGCTTGGGTGAACAGGCTGCCGTCGGTTTTTCGTTCGTGAGCAACTTTGAGATAGCACGGCATGACTTCTTCTCGCGCGACTTTTTTGACCGCGGCGATGGTGGCCGCTAGTGTTTTAGAGATCGTATCTATGTTGACTAATTCCACTCGATTGCGCAGCCGGCTAACAGCCGCTTAGGGCCTGGTGTATGCGAGTTAATTTGAAAGACAGTTGCTTGAAGGTTGCTCACGCGGTGCTGCGAGTATTACCAATAAGGCCCTATGATACCATGCTGGCAAAAGTGCTTACCCATCCTGGTCATGGCCACCCCGCGACTTTACTGCCCTATACAACTCGCTCACCGCGTTCAGGCAACGCTGCCGGACGCAGCGGCGCACCACGCGGTGCGCGTGCTGCGGTTGAAGCGCGGCGACGAAGTGCGGCTGTTCAACGGCGAGGGCGGCGAGTTTGAGGCCAGCATTCATCTGGTTGCAAAAGATGCAGTCATCGTTGACATCGGCCGTTATCACAATGTCGAACGCGAATCGCCGCTTAAGGTGTGTCTGGCGCAATCCGTGACCACCGGCGAGAAAATGGATTACACCTTGCAAAAGGCCGTAGAGCTTGGCGTGGCGCGGATCCAGCCGCTACAGACCCAGCGTTCCGTGGTGCGCTTAGATCAGGAACGCGCCGACAAACGTCGCCGCCATTGGCACAACGTGGTGATCTCCGCTTGCGAACAGTGCGGGCGCAATACCGTGCCTGACGT
Source organism: Burkholderiales bacterium (assembly GCA_039917535.1). Classification (GTDB taxonomy): domain Bacteria; phylum Pseudomonadota; class Gammaproteobacteria; order Burkholderiales; family JALYOK01; genus JBDSJK01. Next base: position 1,376 of record JBDSJK010000252.1, on the reverse strand, counting down.
AGCGGCGATCATCTCGCTGGAAGAATGGGTCGCGACCACTGTTGCTGGGCAGATGCGTTTGATGCTGTCTCCGGCTGCTGAAAAAACCTTGCGCGAATTTTCAGCGCCCGTCGCCCAGGTCTCGCTATTGGTTGGCCCGGAAGGTGGCTTCAGCAAAGACGAAGTCTATTTCGCCGTGGCGAAGGGCTTCCAATCGGCGCGCCTCGGACCACGGGTGCTGCGAACAGAAACGGCGCCCCTGGCTGCGTTGGCTGCGATGCAGATGTTATGGGGTGATTTTGTTGCTTGATAGACTGTTAAAATAAGTAAGTACACAGGCGACAAAAGGCCATGGCAAAACCTGATTCTTTCGTAACGTCGTTTCGTTCGGCGGCACCATACATCCACACGTTTCGCGACAAAATTTTCGTGATCGCGTTTGGTGGCGAGGTGGTGCAGGGTGGTAAGTTTTTCAATCTGGTTCATGACTTGAATCTGTTGGAAAGCCTGGGTGTGCGCCTGGTGCTGGTGCACGGCACGCGGCCGCAAATTGAAGCCAAGATCAACGAGAAAGCGCTGCCAACGCAATTCGTGCGCGGCCTGCGCGTGACCGACAGCGAAATTCTAAAGCTGGTCAAAGAGGCCAACGGTAGTGTCAGGGTTGAGATCGAGGCGTTGCTCTCCATGGGTTTGCCCAATTCACCGATGGCCGATTCCGATATTCGTGTCGCGAGCGGCAATTCCGTCACGGCGCGCCCCATGGGCGTGATTGATGGCGTGGATCTGCAGCATACCGGCGTGGTGCGTAAAATTGACGTTGACGGTATCAGGCGGCGTCTGGAAGACGAAGAAATCGTCCTGCTTTCGCCGCTTGGTTATTCGCCAACGGGCGAAGTGTTTAATTTAGCGCTAGAAGACGTGGCGACCAGCGCGGCCATTGCGCTCAGCGCGGATAAGCTGATTTTCCTCATGGACGGCCCCGGTTTACTCGACAAACGCGGCAAATTGCTGAGCGAAATCACGGCACATGAGGCGGAAGCTGAGCTCGCGAAAAACAATAAGCAACCGGAAGACATTAAGCTTTACGTGCCCTGCGCCGTGCGCGCCTGCAAAGAGAGCGTGGGCCGGTGTCATATCATCGATCGCAATATCGACGGTGGCTTGCTGGTGGAATTATTCACTCGGACGGGTATTGGCACCATGGTCACACGCGATCCGCTGGAGACCTTGCGCTCGGCTACCATCGGCGATGTGGGCGGCATCTTGCGGCTCATCGAACCGCTGGAAACCGAAGGCATTTTGGTCAAGCGCCCGCGCGAGCAAATCGAAATGGAAATCAGTAATTTTTCCGTGCTCGATTACGACGGCACCATCATCGGCTGCATCGCGTTTTTTCC
>JBDSJK010000251.1:0-4322 GCA_039917535.1 Burkholderiales bacterium | reverse complement strand
CAGTCGTTTATTTCGTTCATAATTTAGGCACTCATGGAAAACAAACAACCCTTACGAATCGGCATCGGCGGCCCCGTGGGCTCGGGTAAAACGGCCCTCGTGGAAGCGCTCTGCAAGCGCATGCGGGCCACCTATAACCTCGCCGTGGTGACGAACGACATTTACACCAAAGAAGACATGGAAATCTTGGTGCGTGCCGAAGCACTTGCGCCGGAACGCATCGTCGGCGTGGAAACCGGCGGCTGTCCGCACACGGCCATCCGCGAGGACGCCTCCATCAATCTCGAAGCTGTCGCGCGGTTGACGGAAACTTTTCCTGGCCTGGATGCAATCTTCGTCGAAAGCGGCGGCGACAATCTTGCCGCAACTTTCAGCCCAGAGCTATCGGACTTAACCATTTACGTCATCGACGTGGCCGGCGGCGAAAAAATTCCACGCAAGGGCGGGCCGGGCATTACCAAATCGGATCTGCTGATCATCAACAAAATCGATCTCGCCCCCATGGTCGGCGCATCGCTGGAAATCATGGCTCGCGACGCGAAACGCATGCGCGGCGAACGCCCGTTTGTGTTCACGAATCTGAAGCTAGGTACCAACCTCGACACGGTGATCAAATTCATCGAACGCGAAGGTTTGCTGGGAATCGCCTAATGCTCATGCGCCACGAACAAAGCCTGCTGCTCATCGTCGACATTCAGGAAAAGTTGGCGCCCGCTATTCTTAACGCAGATGGTGTGGTCGCCAACACGGCGAAGCTCATCCAAGCAGCTAAACAACTCAACGTTCCCGTGCTCGCCTCCGAGCAATATCGCAAAGGCTTGGGCGCAACAGTGGCTGCGTTAAGCGAACTCTTGCCCGTCGATGCGATCTTCGAGAAGACGCATTTTTCCTGCCACAGCCAGCCGGGTTTCGAGCAACGTCTCGCGCTACATCAACGCAAACAAATCATCATCAGTGGCATGGAAGCCCACGTCTGCGTGCTACAAACCGCGCTGGATTTGAGGCAGGCCGGCTACCAAACTTTCATCGTCGCCGATGCCGTATCGTCCCGTACCCAACAGAGTTACGATCTCGGTTTGTCGCGACTGCGCGCGTCGGGTTCCGTCATCGTCAATACGGAAATGGTGTTATTCGAGTGGCTGAGCGAAGCGGGCACGGCGGAATTTAAAGCGTTACTTCCATTCATTAAATAACAGCTGCGCCACGAGCCACGTCCAGCCTTGTTCGTGGCGGCCAATGCTCTATGAGCCGCATCGTGATTGGGTCGGGGCGTGGCGGGTTGTATGCACCATCATTGTTGAATGATTGGCTCCCTCATGGTTGCTGATACGGCCCGTTCGCCACTATTCGTTGGGCTTCTCTTCGTTCAGCCCAACCTACGGTTCTTTTGCTGGAATCGGTTCTTAGGCGCGAACAACACGCCTTTTTCTATTAGTAATCTCGCCCCGGTCCAGGACCGTTGGTGAGCTCGTATTCGATCCGATGACGCTCAGATTCTACCTCCTCGTCAGATAACTCATTTCCAAGATTTTCCCATTTGAAGGCTTCGATTGCTTGTAATAATAGGCCCGGGTTCTTTCGCAGGACTACGACGCCTCAAATGAAGGTGTCTCGATCAAAGTATCTGGCGGGTGGCTCCTCACTATCCAATCGCCATCTAGGCCCACAATGGTAGACGGCCATATACATGATCTTGGCCTTGAGTTCTCCAACGCAACCGGCTCTGCTTGCGTTGTAGAACATTCGGTGTCATCTTTCCAGTCGTTTTTTGTACGGCGCAGTACACTCTGTATCGTGAACTATTGACGCGCTTCTATACTTTCCTTCGAACGGTCCACCTATCAGCCACCAAAATGCCTGCGGGATAGATGCGCCAACCACCTCTGATCCCTTCAAAGCTGTCCATTTCTTTCCGTCCTGATCGTCGTATGAGAAGTCCCGAAGAAGGGTCATATAGCGTCCATCGTCTGACCACTCGGTCTGAGGTTTGCCAGAAAATCCACCGAATTCTGATGGCTGTCCCGACGCCGCAGGGGACACCTTCGTGAGCAAGAGTAGAAGGGCTAGCGCTTTCCGCATCCTGGAATCTCCGTGAAAATTGTAAGGCAAACTATCCGAATGTCTCTAACAAGTCTTGCAGGGTACGGTCAACACACTAATCGGTAATAGCAACACATTAGGCAGACGGTCGATACCTTATGCCGCGAAATGTAAATAGGCAACATGTAGAAAGACATATGTCGAAAGCAATAGATGCACAGACGCGAGGCTAGTAGGTTGGGCACTTTCTTTGTACCCAAGCGTTAAACCCGTTCGCCGACATCTCATGAACTGTCCTATCCAACCCCCCAATGCGGCTTGTTCACGCCTTCAATCGCGTGCTGATGACGATGAGACTACGGCCAATCGGTAACCAATCTTACACGCCCGTGTTTGACCGGATTGTAATTGATGTAATTCATCTGTGCGTAAATGAGCGTGTAGCCGCGATGGAGCAAAGCGCAATCGAGGGACGTTGTCTTCCCCGTATTTCATTGCATTCCATTCCAAAGGATCTATGATTTCTGCGTCCGGCTTCGGCACGATCGACATACTAACGATTCGATGCGTCAAGCGCATGGCGTTGCCGGAGGGTTAGCCCCATATACTGACGACGCGTTTAACGAAAAAAATATGCGCAGAATTTGGGCACGATGATAGTAGTAGCAAGCGTAGTTTCCACCCGCGCCGCTAGCCTATCCATGCCGCGGCGCATGTCGCTCAGCCTTGCAACCAGCCATACCCGAGTGCCGACGGGCAGCGCAATCGTTTGCCCTGCTTAGCAATTCCTCAGCGTCAGATCAAAACCGAAACGCTGAATTGCTCAATTGGCCTGGAAGGCAATACAAGTGGGGCTCTCAGGCCATGCATCGCCACAGACCAGTATCCATGCGGCCGCTGACTAATTCCATTTTCTGAATCAAAAATTCCTTTTAGGTACTTTTTGATTTAGCAATGGAGTGAGTGAATCGATCAGGTCAAACGCGGCTTCTTGCTCCGATCCAGAAAATCGGTTTCGCGATGCACAACGTTGGATGTACCCTTGTAGCCTAGAATTTCGTTGGCATTGATGATAGCCGTGGCGATTTCTTCCGTGGTGACGCGCTTGCTCATGGCCTGCTCGCGGATGATTTCGTAAGCTTGATCTTCCGAAATATTGCGCGTCTCCATCAATATTGCTTTTGCTTTGGTGAGTCGACGGATACCGGCTAACCGTTGTTCGAGCCGCTCGATATGTTTGGCTTGTTCTCGTTCTTTGGCCGCAAGTTGACGCGCGATAACCATCGCGGTTAACAGGCCGGAGGATTTAACCGGCGAGGCCAACACGCCGTGCGCATCGATTTTGATCACCGCCTCGACGATGGTGGGATTTTCGTAATTGACGACGGCAATGAGCGGTGGTTTTTCTTCCGCCTTTAACCACGCAAAATCGCGGGTCAGCGCTTCCGGTCGCACGGCAAGAAAAATTAAATCCACGTCGTCAGTCAATTTTTCCAACGGTGGCCAAAATGCTTTGACCTGGCAGCCAATGCGTTGCAGTTGGCGAATAATTTCTTCACCATCCGGATCGTTCGGATGAAATACCACCACTCGCTGTGAGCGGAGTTCCCGTAGTAGCTTGGATGTCCCTGATATCGGTTTCATTCGATCTCGCTTTTTCCGATGATTATGTCCTGGCGGTGGTTACCCGTAGCGACCAATCTTCCAGTGAATGCTCGACTAGGTAAGGGTCGGGCTTAACGGGATGGGCTGCTTCCTGCAGAATATCAAATTGTCCGTCGCTGCGCACGCGCCCAATGCGCGGCGTGAGGTAAGCGTGATGATTTTCCGCGTCGATTTTAACTTGCCCTTGCGGCGCGGCGATCTCTGCGCCGAGGATGGCCGGCACGAGTTGCTGGATGTTATCGTTGCCAACGGCGGTCAAGCCTTTCGCCAGCAGGTAAGTCTGAAAATAAGCAGCTTCCCAACACATATTGGTCACGGTATCGGGACCAAAGCGGTTTTTCATCTTTTCCACGCAGCGACGATTGCTGTCATTGTTTATGGACTGGAAATAAGTCGCGGCCGTGATGTGGCCCGCTGCAATATCGGCACCCATTTGCTGCACTTCGACTTCGGAGGTGGTGAGGCTTGCGATCGGCATCTGCGCCGGATCTAAGCCGGATTCGGCATAAGCGCGATAAAAGCGCTCTGTGGCCTGACCAACGACCGTTGAGAAGATAAAATCGGGCCGTTTGTTCTTGACGTCTCGCATGACGTCGGTGAAATCCTCCACGCCGGCA
>JBDSJK010000250.1:0-4570 GCA_039917535.1 Burkholderiales bacterium | reverse complement strand
GCAAATGACAGCGATTGGCGAGGAATCGGGTTCGCTGGACGCCATGCTGTCGAAAGTTGCCGACTTCTACGAAGAAGAGGTAGACAACGCAGTCAAATCACTATCCAGTTTGATGGAGCCCATCATAATGGCGGTGCTAGGCGTCATAATTGGCGGTTTGGTTATATCGATGTACCTACCGATTTTCAAAATGGGCCAGGTGGTATAGCGCTTATACATCGAACGCTGACTAATAATAGACAACCAATTCGAGCGGCGCCGTTGATTGAGTCATTCACTGCACTACCATTGCTGTTTGTCGCTGCCGCGACCTTAATCGGGCTGCTGGTGGGCAGTTTTCTTAATGTGGTGATACATCGCGTTCCAAAAATGATGGAGCGGGAGTGGCATGAGCAGTGTGCGGAGTTCAGCGGTGGAGGAGGGAGCGGCGACGTTAAGCCTCAGCCAAAGTACAACCTCGTTGTGCCACGATCCGCCTGTCCCGCCTGTGGCCACCAGATTACTGCGCTGGAAAATATTCCGGTGGTCAGTTATTTAGCGTTACGCGGCCGATGTCGCGGATGTGGCACGAAAATTAGTGCCCGATACCCAATTGTCGAGGCCTGCACCGCTGTGTTGAGCGGGCTGGTTGCCTGGCATTTTGGCTTTACTGTCGCTGGACTTAGCGCTTTAGTGTTGCTGTGGGCGCTGATTGCCTTGACCTTTATCGACACCGATACCCAGTTATTGCCCGATGGCATTACCCTGCCACTTCTGTGGTTAGGGCTTATCGTCAATCTGAGCCATACCTTTACTGATATTCAATCTGCGGTGTTAGGAGCAGTATTTGGCTATCTCGCGCTTTGGACGGTCTACTGGTTGTTCAAGTTGATCACTAAGAAAGAAGGCATGGGATACGGGGACTTCAAGCTACTTGCTGCGCTGGGTGCTTGGCTGGGCTGGCAAACGCTCCCATTGATTATATTGCTGTCATCGGTGGTCGGTGCGGTGGTGGGCATCGTGCTGATCATCCTGGCGCGCACGGGACGCAACGTACCACTTCCCTTTGGACCGTACCTGGCAATGGCGGGATTTATTGCCTTGCTGTGGGGTGGGGGCATCATGAAGTCCTATTTGCAGGGCTTTAACTAATGCCCTACGCCATAGGGCTCACGGGCGGGATCGGCAGTGGAAAATCTACGGTTGCTAAGCTATTTGAAGAATTGGGTGCAGGAGTGGTTGACACCGATAAGATCGCCCACGATCTCACCTCTATCGGTGGTGCCGCCTTGCCTGCGCTATCCACTGAGTTCGGCTCGGAGTATGTTGCTGCAGACGGTAGCCTTAACCGTGCCGTGATGCGCAATCGTGTTTTTTCCGATCCAGATGCAAAACGTCGGCTTGAGGCGATACTTCACCCGTTGATTCGCGAGGCCGTCGATCAGCAAGTTGAGTCTAGTTCCACGCCTTACGTCATACTAGCCGTGCCGCTATTGGTGGAAACTGGTGCTTACACTGACAGGCTATCAAGGGTGTTAGTCGTCGATTGCGATTCAGAAGTGCAAGTGGCGCGAATCATGGCCCGTAGTGGGTTGAGTGATGCGGATGCGAGAGCCATAATGGGAAATCAGGTTAGTCGGGAAGAACGATGCCATGCGGCGAACGACCTCATTCTAAATAGCGAGATGTTGCTAGCGTTGCGCCCCGCGGTGCTAGTGTTGGATCAACGTTATAGAGCCCTCTCTGCGATGGGTGAATCGCAACGGCATTGAGATAATGGGCGAAATCGTGGACGAGGTGATTGTCAAGTCAACACAAAACGATCAGAATCTTTCTTTTGTCCGTAGGTTCTCTGTGATCGCCTACGAATATCCGCTAAACGAAAAAATTCGCACTCTGCTGCGCCTGGAGGATCTGTACGAAAAAGTACGGCACTTCTGCGCGCAGACCGATGGGCGAGCGCACCACAGTGCCCTCGTAACCCTGTTTGAAGTACTCGACGTGGCGACTCGTGCAGACCTGAAGTCCGAGTTGTTGCAGGAATTAGAGCGCCAGAAGCAAACCCTTGAGTCATTACGCAACAACCCCAATGTTGACACCGAACGGCTTCGACAGGTGCTTCAAGATATCGAGCGTACTTCAACAAACCTGTTGGCTGGGGCTGGCAAGTTGGGGCAGCATTTGCGTGAAAATGAATGGTTGATGGGCGTTAAGCAGCGCTGTGGTATCCCCGGCGGAGCTTGCGAATTCGATCTACCTTCCTACCATTATTGGTTGCACCAGGATGTGGAAGTTCGACATCGTGATCTCGCCACCTGGCTGCAACCTATTTTACCAGTATTTGATGGCGTCCAAATCGTGCTTCGCTTGCTGCGCGAAAGCGCTCAACAGAGTTCTGCGGTGGCCTACCAAGGCGTCTACCAGCAGGCACCTGCGGGCCGCGTGGCCCAGATGATCCGTGTCATTTTGTCGTCTGAGCTACCTTGCGTTCCAGAAATTAGCGCCAACAAATATGCCCTCAACATTCGTTTTATATCCGTGGGAACCACAGGGCGTCCCCATTTGTATGACCGCGACGTAAAGTTTCAGCTTAGTTTCTGTAATTTATAGTTGCCGCTTGATGGCGAGCCCTGACAAGAAACCAATATGGGTGCGCTGTCCTGCCTGCGGCAAAAGCTCGACATACACGCCTACAAATCGTTTCCGCCCGTTTTGTTCCGAGCGCTGCAAAATGGTTGACCTTGGGGCTTGGGCAACTGAGAGTTACCGTGTTCCTTTAGAAGATGAGCCTGTTGAGGATGATAGCCAAACCTCTCGTCTCGCCGACCGAGACGCCTAAGTGCTGTGAAAAACGGGTGGTTCGCGAGCGGTAATCCACCCATTCAACAAACCGACTAGTCTTGAATGGCTTGATAAACCGCGGCGTGGAGCTTAGCCTCGATCTCCGGGTTACGCGGAATTAATTGTCCCATCATCACGATAGACATTTGCTCTTTTGGGTCGATCCAAAAGCGCGTGTTGAAAATGCCGGCCCACATGTACTCTCCCAGCGAACCTAGTTCATTCATACCCGCTTCGGAACGCACGCCGAAACCCAGTCCAAACTTGTCACCCAGATTACCGACGGCCCCCGGAGGCACGTATGTCCAAACGCTCAGGTCACCGAGGTGGTTGATCGACATCAGCTCGACGGACTTGCGCGACAGTAAACGGACGCCATCGAGTTGTCCACCATTCAAAAACATTTGCGTGAGGCGCAAATAATCTACCGCCGTTGATGTCAGTCCCGCGCCGCCGGAGAAGTACGTCCGTTGGGTGCCATAGGGAACCGAAGGTGAAAATTCCAATTGACCCCAGCGTGTCGAGGTATCTGGCGACTTCACTAGACCGCCCTTTTCACCCGGCGTGTATAGCGCGACGACCCTTGAACGCTGTCCTTCAGAGACATAGAATTGTGTATCTTTCATTTTCAAGGGATTGAAAATCCGCTCTTTAAAGAAGCGATCAAGCGGCATCCCAGAGGTGATTTCAACTAGATAGCCTAATACGTCGGTGTTTAGGCCATACTCGAATGCCTCGCCGGGTTGCATATGCAGAGGCTGAGCGGCGATACGCTTGGTATTATCGCCCACTGTGCCCGCTGTAGGGGTCAGGCCATCGGAAATGCCGGCTTTTTCGTACACTTCCGCGATAGGCTTACCCCAAAAACGGTAGCTGATGCCCGAGGTATGGCGTAGCAAATCGCGAATGGTGATCTCGCGTTTGGCGGGTATGGTTTTACCGTCGGCGGTCAACACTTTCGGCTCTTTGAATTCGGGAATGTATTTTGAGATCGGGTCGTCGAGTAAGAACTTGCCTTCTTCGTAGAGCATCATGATCGCGGCACTAGTTACCGGCTTGGTCATGGAAGCGATGCGAAAGATCGCGTCATCCTTCATGACCGTACCCGCGTCGATATCTGCGGATCCGAATGATTTCATGTAGACGACTTTGTTTTTTCGTGCCACCCCGACCACGGCACCGGCAAGTTGTTTGTTGTCGATGTAAGGCCGCAACACTGACTCGATTCGGGCGAGTCGCGCGGCGGAAAGGCCGACGCTATCCGGCGTGGCTTTTTCAAGATCGGCGGCAAGTACCACGGAACTGGCGACAAGCGCCAAGCCGACGAGCGCTTGACGGAAATTAATGGTACGCATGATGATTTCCCCTCCTAGAGAATGGCTTAAGTTAAATGGTGCGTGCTGAATGCTATCGCACAGCAGACTATAACACCGCATAGTGAATACAGAATACTATTTGAGTTTTCGGCGCAGACACCCCCGAAAGCCAACCAGAGCGCCTTGTTTGGAGCATTTCTAAGCTAATCCACTGTCAATCGGCTCAGTTTGCTTACAACGGCGAATTTCTATAGACTATATTCATGTTGGTTGCGCTTTCGAAGTTCACAGATTGAACGTGTCGCAATCCTTATCCTGTGGGCGACGACTGTTTCAACCACCAACCCACCCTTCGACTACGAGTGGGACGACGCCCAAGTGATAACCAAGAGGGGGTTAATTGTGAACATGCTAAGGCATTATTTCATCAGCGA
>JBDSJK010000249.1:0-5092 GCA_039917535.1 Burkholderiales bacterium | reverse complement strand
CAAATAATTATAGTTACAGCATGATCCAACTCATGAGTAAATTTGCCGCCGGTAGACAGCAGCTTACGGCGCAGGATGCTGACGAGTGGGCGGAAGACCTGAAAGCGTTTGGCGAACGCGGCGAGTATTTTTTTAGCGTGAATCGTTACGTGTTTGTGGCGCGAAAGTAGCTTCGCCAGGAGGCTCATGAATATTGGCTCGTGGCGATACATGGCCTGGGAGCCGTACTGGTATTCCCTCTCCGGCCATACCTAAAATTTTATTCTATGGAATAGCAAATGATCTACGCACTAGGCGACCGAATTCCCCAACTCCGCGGTGACTATTGGGTGGCGGATAACGCCTCCGTCATTGGCAGCGTGATCTTGGAGCACAACGTCAGCGTGTGGTTTGGCGCGGTGTTGCGCGGCGATAACGATGTCATCAGCGTTGGCGAAAATTCCAGCGTGCAAGATAGCGCGGTGTTGCACACAGATCCCGGTTTCAAGCTCTCAATCGGTCGCAACGTCGTCGTTGGTCATCTTGTCATGTTACATGGCTGCACAATCGGCGACGGATCGTTGATCGGTATCAAGAGCGTCATCATGAACGGCGCAGTGATCGGGAAAGAATGTTTGATCGGCGCGAATACGCTCATTCCCGAAGGCAAGGTCATTCCCGACCGTTCGCTGGTGCTGGGTTCGCCCGGTAAAGTCATGCGCCAACTCCGCGACGAAGATGTCGCGCGCATCCGCGAAGGTGCCGATCACTACGTGCAAAAAATAAAACTCTATCGCGAGCAATTGAAGCCGATGTGAGGCCAATTTCTCTCAACCCTAGAGCGGGGGCATCGGGCATAACAGGCTATCTGATCGTCTTGTATGTCGTCCTCATCGCCTATGTCAGCCTCACGCCGTTCAGCGGTTGGCGTGCGCCCAGCCTGGGTATATGGTCGTTCCTGACGCAGAGTTGGCCGCACTACATCACGCGATTTGACGTCGCAATTAACGTTCTCGCTTACCTTCCTTTAGGATTGTTGTTATATGCCTATCTCGCCCAATTTGGTTCGCGAAATCAGGCGTTAGTGGTTAGCGTGACCGCAGGGCTCTTGTTGAGCCTGGCGATGGAATTGCTGCAGAGCAGCTTGGCTAGCCGCACCGCATCGAATCTGGATTTTTTTGCCAACGGCGTCGGCTGCCTGACTGGCGCGCTACTGTCTGCTTGGCTCGGCCGTAACACGGCGATCGAGGCGACGTTGTTGCGCATGCGGCGTGAATTGTTCTTGCCGGGCAAGGTCGTCGACATCGGCCTAGTGCTGCTGTGCGTGTGGTTAATTTCTCAGCTTAATCCTTCCATTCCGTTTTTTGGCGCCGGTGTGGTGACTGATTCCACCCCTCCATTTGACGATGAGTACGACTATGAATACGGCACGCAGCCCCACGCTGACGTTCCATTTGCATTGGGCACGGCGCTAAATTTTTGCGGCCTTGGATTATTTGTTACCACGCTGATGCGCAATCGTTTCCAGGCGCTGGTTGCGGTGCAAGTGTTGTTAGGGCTCGCCTTCAGCCTCAAGCTCACCGCTGCCCATGCCCTGCTGCGGCCGCAAGTAGTGACCGAGTGGCATAGCGATGAGACGCTCGCCGGCCTCGCCGCAGGTTTTGTGATCCTGCTGCCGCTGTGTTTCGTGCGGCTCAATCGCCGCATCTATCTTGCCGCGGTGCTGATCCTTGCCGGTGGCCTGTTGTCGAAACTGGCGGGCAGCTATGCCTCGTTGCGCGAGGTACTGCGCTTGTTTGATTGGCCCTATGGTCAGCTTTTGCATTTCACGGGCCTTACTCTTTACCTGAACGAAGTATGGCCGCTGGCCGCGCTGATATTTCTATTCGCCTATTGGTGGCGCCAGCGTTCCGCGGAAAGAGCCAGGTTATAATTTCGTCCGTTACTTCGCGGAAATACATCATGGCGGGTCATTATCAATATCACGTGTTCTTTTGCTGCAATCAGCGCGCGAACGGCGAAGCTTGTTGCAACGATCACGGCTCCAACGAGATGCGCGACTATGTCAAGGGCCGAGTCAAGGCACTCAAACTCAGCGGCAAAGGCAAGGTGCGAGTGAACCAAGCGGGTTGTCTCGACCGCTGCGAAGAAGGTCCGGTGATGGTCGTCTACCCTGAAGAAACCTGGTACACCTATGTCGATAAAGAAGACATAGACGAAATCATCGCCGAGCATCTCGTCCATGGCCGCGTAGTCGAAAGGCTCAAAATTTAGTGGTTAATTTGGATCAGCGCGAGACTCGGCTACTAGCCGGGCCGGCAGGCAAGCTTGAGGTGGTCATCAACCGTCCGCAATCCACGCCACGCGGCATCGCACTCATTGCCCATCCCCATCCATTGTTTGGCGGAACCCTCGACAACAAAGTGGTGCAGACGCTGGCAACCACGTTTACTGAGCTGGATTGTGTGTCCGTGCGCATGAGCTTTCGCGGTGTTGGACTAAGCGAGGGCGTGCACGACGAAGGCCGCGGGGAAACGGAAGATATGTTATTGGTCGCGCATTTCGCGCGACAGGAATTTGGCGACTTGCCGATTTTTCTGGCCGGGTTTTCCTTTGGTGGTTTCGTGCAAACCCGCGTTGCCACTCGGCTTGCAGCCAGAAAGCTGGTGCTGATCGCGCCGGCAGCCGGACGCTTCGACGTGGCGCAGGTCGCGGCGGACACGCTGGTCATACACGGTGAGGTCGATGACACGGTGCCGCTGCAAGCGGTGCTGGATTGGGCGCGGCCGCAGAATTTGCCCATCGTCGTGATCCCCGGCGCAGATCATTTTTTCCACCGCCGCTTGCACTTGATCAAGCAATTTGTGCTCACGGCATGCCGGTTTTAGTCGCTCACAATTTGCGCAAGTCCTACGGCGGTCGCGAGGTCGTCGCGGGCGTCAGTTTTGAGTTACAGCCGGGCGAATGCTTTGGGCTGCTCGGCCCCAACGGCGCGGGCAAGACCACCACACTCCGATTATGTTTGGGGTTGGTCGACCCGGACGAAGGCGAAATAACTTTGCTCGGCCACGACGTGCCGCGGGATGCGCGCCGCGCCCGGATCAAGGTGGGCGTCGTGCCGCAGATCGACAACCTCGATCCCGATTTCACTGTGGCGCAAAATTTGCTGGTCTACGGCCGCTACTTCGGTTTGAGCGATAGCATAACCCGCGCGCGCATACCCGCTCTGCTGGAATTCGCCGGTCTGGGTCAGCGCGGCGACAGCAAAATACAAACGCTCTCTGGCGGCATGAAGCGGCGGCTTACCTTGGCGCGCGCGCTGATCAACGATCCCGATTTGATTTTCATGGATGAGCCGACCACGGGCCTTGATCCGCAAGCGCGCCACCTGATTTGGGATCGCCTGCGGCAATTGCTCACTCAGAGCAAAACCATCCTGCTCACCACACACTTCATGGACGAAGCGGAGCGGCTCTGCGATCGCCTTACTATTCTCGATCACGGCAAAGTCATCACCCAGGGAGCACCACGGGATCTGGTCGCGCAGCACATTGAGCCACAGGTGGTGGAAGTGTACGGCGAAGGTTTGCAGACCTGGGTCGCGAACGCCACGAAGCACTATTTAGAGCGCATCGAAGTGACGGGGGAAACGGCGTTTTGCTATGGACATGATCCTCAGCCTATCATCGCCCAGTTGCGCGGCCAAGATAGCCTGCGTTACTTGAACCGGCCTGCGAATTTGGAAGATGTTTTCTTGAAATTGACCGGGAGGGATTTGCGTGATTGAACGCAAATATCTTCGCCTCCCCGCATTCAGCACGCGTTTTTTTCCCGTGTGGCGGCGCAATTTTTTGGTTTGGCGCAGCCATGCCGTCGCCTCGCTGCTGGGCAATCTCGCTGACCCGATGCTCTATATGCTGGGCCTGGGCTTTGGCCTGGGCGTGTTGATGCCGGAGATCGGCGGCATGAAATACATCATGTTCCTGGCCGGCGGCACGGTGTGCTACAGCACCATGAACAGCGCGACATTCGAGGCGCTCTACTCGGCGTTTTCGCGCATGCATCAACAAAGAACTTGGGACGCCATTCTCAATGCGCCGCTCTCATTGGACGATGTGCTGATGGGCGAATGGGTGTGGGCAGCGAGCAAAAGTTTTCTGTCTGGCGTGGCGATTCTGATTGTCATTTGGGTGCTGGGCATTTCCCATTCTCTGCTCACGCTGTGGATCATCCCGCTGGCGCTGTTGTTTGGGCTTTGCTTCGCGGGCATGGGCTTGGTGGTGACAGCTATCGCACCGAGTTATGATTTTTTTCTGTTCTACTTTTCCCTCGCCATCAGTCCGATGATCTTGCTGTGCGGGGTGTTTTATCCCATTTCGCAATTGCCTAAATTTCTGCAAATCGTCGCGCATATTTTGCCGCTGAGCCACGCTATAGAATTGGTGCGGCCATTGTTGAGCGGCGAAGTTCCCGTTCATGTTGTTAGCCATATTGCCGTACTCGCCGCCTATGGCTTAATTGGTTTTTACTTTGCCCTCGTGTTCGCGCGCCGACGTTTACTCAAGTGAAGCCGTAATCATGCTCTGGATTAAAGCACTGCACATTAGCTTCATGGTGACCTGGTTTGCCGGTCTGTTTTACCTGCCGCGCCTGTTTGTTTACCATGCCATGGCGCGAGATCAAGCGGGTATCGAGCGTTTTAAAATCATGGAACGCAAACTTTATTTCGGCATCATGACACCTGGCGCGCTGCTGACGATCATCTTTGGCCTGTGGCTCTGGTTAGGCTATGGCATCGGTGGCGGCTGGATGCACGCCAAGCTTTTTTTCGTGCTGATTTTGGTCGCTTACCACGCCTACTGCGGCAAACTGGTGAACGATTTCAAGCATGATCGCAATCGTCACGGTCACGTGTTCCATCGCTGGTTCAACGAATTTCCCGTGCTGATTTTGTTTGCCGTTGTCATTTTGGTGGTGGTGAAGCCGTTTTGAGAACAGGCCGGAGAAGCGCATGAATATTGGCACTCTGCCGCCTCGTGAATGGCAGCCGACACCCTTCATCAAAGTATCGTTCGCAGTTCACGCGGTCGGCGCAGTTGCGCTGGGCTCATCC
>JBDSJK010000248.1:0-2766 GCA_039917535.1 Burkholderiales bacterium | reverse complement strand
TACAGCATTTCCAGCGATGCCAGTCCCTGGTAGTTGGCACGACCGCTCGGCATCACAGTTTGTTCGTCGGTATAAGCTCCTTGGCGGCTGCCGGTATCAAAGACGACGTCGTCGCGAATCGGCTCTGGCGGAAACGACGCGCCCAGGTGACGTTCGATGAGGGCTTGAATCTCGGCGCCGTACGTCGTGTCGAGCGCGCTCGCTTGCGCGATCCAGCTGCGATTGCTCTTGTCGTGGAGCGGCCAAAGGCAGCGTGCATAGACGGGCGCGACTTCGTTGAGCAGGGCGGCCAAGGCGGGCGGCAGCGCCAAGCCGGTGGCGTCGCGCCGCGTGTCGTCGATCGACAGGGCGTGCTTGATGCCGACCATCGTCATGTCCTCCATCAGGCCAAGCCCGGCATAATTGGCACCGTAGAAATCGACCGCCTTGCGCAGCGCGCGCATCTCATCCTCGGTCGGCGCGCTGTGCCAGGCGACGCCGGCAAGCTTTTCCTTGTGGACAGCCATGTCATAGAGGAAATGGTGCAGATTCATTAGGAAGGCGCTGTGAAACGCGAAGGTGACGCGGTGCGTCGGCTGGATGCTTTCCGGCACGGGCGCAGTGCCCGCTGTTGCCGGTTCGGCCATCAAGGAGAGTAGTACGAGAAGGGCTGGCAGCTTTTGCATTTTTGTCCTGGTTGTTGAAGTTGGCCAGATCCGCGCGTGCGCCGCGGTACGTGGCGAAGTGTTGATGAAATAGCTCATCCGCTGACGGACTGGCGCCGCGTGGCAAAGATCATGCGAGGCCGAACGTGGCGGCGTGGCGGCGAATATTCGCTGCCGGATGCGAGCGGGAGATGATGAAGCAGCGACGCCGTGCGCTGCCCGACACGCTGCGGCACATTGACGAATCCGGCGCTGCAACAGGCCGCCTGGTGACGCAGGCGGGTGATGTCGCGCATCGAGCCGCTTGACCATGTCCACGGCGCTCAATGCCACCGTCGAGCGGGTAATGTTAGCGGCTGGCTGCTGGCTTAAATGCATGGCAATATTATAAAGTTTTCCTTTCAGTCAAGTCCAGTCCATTTCGCGCCTGGCCACATTGGCCCAGTTGCCAACCAGCCTGCCTTGTTCGCATGAGGTATGCAGCGAGCCTTGCCGGGGATCGCGCCGCGCCGGCGCCGGGATCGGCGAGTGCGGCGATTGGCATGCGCAGGCACCAATGCAGCTTGGCGCGCAAGCGGCCCACGCTATGACCCAATAAAATTGCCGAGAGCGCTCAACTGAAGCGGATGGGGGTGGGCGGGTGTGTAGATTGCCCCGCCCACTTTACGCAGCTTGAATGAAATTGCCCCGACTTCCATGCCCCAGGCGTACAGTATGCGACACACCAAGGGCCCAGCCGGAAGCGAATCCACGGGAAGCGTCAAATTCGCCAGCAATTTGCCCGCCTCGTCGGTCGGCCAGGGTATGCTGAACCGCTCTGACACTTGTCTGGTAAGTATATTAAGCACGGCACTTGCGCCCTCGGGGAGCGGCCCTAAACTAATCAATCCCGCCTCTGCCGATGAGATCGACAGCGTTGGCATCATCGATCCAAGCGGAATGTCGACGACCTCAACACATCGAGGACAGGCGACCAGCAAACGCGATTCAAACTCTTCGAAAACCACCTCGTATGAAATAGCGCGACTGGCACAGACAGGGCATTTTGTATTGCTTTCGAGGAATCTATTTCCTGAAAAGTCTACCCATATCATGCTCAACAAGGGAAACGACGAGAAGAAACTCAGCAATGCATTTCGATAGCGGGGCGATACCGCTTCAGTCGAGAAACATCCAAGCTCCGTCTCTGCCAGTTCGTCCAATAGCGCGTGCGCTGCCTCGTCATTGCAAAACGCACTGTTGTCGAGTCCATGGCGAATACAAGCATGCAAAAACTTTCCATGTACTGTATCGAGGTCGGCGAGTCTATGCGGGGTCGAATTACCTGCCTGGCTCATCAAATTCCTTGTTATCAAATTGGATGCCATGCGGCGGCGGCTGGGCATCATGCAATCGATAAGCGGGATCGCCGAGCAGCGCTAAAACCCGACCATGCCGGGCTACTTCCTCCTGCCGATTAAACCTGGAAATCACCCAGCCAATGCCTTCGCCGGCTTCCAAACCGGCGGCGATGAATTGAGATACGCTCGGGTCGCCCAGGGTGATTTGCCAACTGCCGATCACGGCATGAACGTTGGAACGTTCGGCCAAGGAACAAGACAAACTGTAGCCAGGACTCACGATGTTATCGGCAACGCGAAACGCGAAGCAGCTGTCGTAAAAGACGACACGAGCATTGATTCTTTCCACATCGATCAGTCTATTGGAACTCCAGGCATTTTCCAGCGACGGCAAATGGCGATATTTGGTACAACACTTTTGTTCAAAACAATGGGGCTGGAGCCTGGATACCGTCTTTATCCCCGCTGACATGGGACACAACATTGTGCCACCCGGGGCTGATATGTGAAGGCCATCGCTATGCCCATCCATACTTAGAAATCCGACGTCAGCAGAATAAATATCGCAAACGTCGCCGAACGAGGAATTTTGATCGGCAACAAGATCATATTTTTCGCTTGCGCTGTTTACCTCTCTGGACGCCACGCAGGCGCGCCTGACTTTCGGCCGGGGCAGCGGCAGCAAATTCGACGCAAAGCGCTTGCTTACCGATTCCAGCTCGCCTTCGCTGCTTGCGAAGATAATCCCCGGGGCCGGAGAAAAAGCACCACTGTAGAGCAAC
>JBDSJK010000247.1:0-3336 GCA_039917535.1 Burkholderiales bacterium | reverse complement strand
CAAGGTATTTGATGGTGTGGTGGTCGCAACCAATATGCGTCTTGGCGGCGCCCTCGGGTCCGCGCCGCAACTGGAAGGAACGGTGGTGATGAGTAATCTGGATTTGGATGTGCTGACGAAGACATTTGCCTTCGGCAAAATCAAAGGCCGTATCGACGTGGCGCTGGAAAATATGTTGCTATCCAATTGGAAACCGGTGCGTTTTGATGGTCGTGTCATGTCGAGTGACGGCAATTATCCGCGCAAGATTAGCCAGCAAGCGGTACAGAACATTTCGTCACTTGGCGGGGCTGGCGCGGCTGCTGCGATACAGCGCAGTTTTTTGCGAATCTTTGAGCAGTTTGGCTACAAAAAGATCGGCCTCACCTGCAAACTGCGCGATACGATTTGCGAAATGGGCGGCGTGGTCAATACACCTCAAGGCTACGTGCTCGTGCAAGGTGGCGGCATCCCGTCGATTACGGTCATGGGTTACAATCGCCAAGTGGGCTGGGAAGAGTTGTTGGCGCGCATTAAAGCGGCGACGCAAAGCAACGTCGGCCCGGTTGTTAAGTAGCATCACTCAGCAAGGATAGCGAATGAAAAAGTGGTTAGGATTGTCGATGTTGGGCGCGATGTTATCGGCTTGCGTCACCATCAACGTATATTTCCCTGCGGCTGCAGCGGAAAAAGCAGCGGACAGGATCATCGACGAAGTGCTGCAAAGCAAGTCGACCACCAAGCCCGCGACCAAGTAGTTGTGAATTTCAAAAGAGGTAACAGTATGAAACGCTTAATGACGTTATTTAGTTTTGTTGCACTCATGATTACTGCAAATGTGACCTGGGCGCAGGCCAATCTAGACGTGAACACGCCCGGCATTACCGCGATTACTAGTTCCATGAAAGCGCGCAACGGCCAATTGCAAGGCGCTTACGCGTCCGGCGCGGTGGGTTTTAGCAAAGATGGCAACGTCACCGTGCGTGATGCCGCCGCTTTACCGCTCAAGGATCGCGCTGCGATCAACGCATTGGTCGCGCAGGAAAATCAAGACCGTGCCGCGCTCTACAAAGAAATTGCTAAGGCCAATAATCATCCCGAATGGGAAGGCGATATTCGTAACACCTTCGCGCAGCGGTTCATACAAAAAGCGCAAGCGGGGTGGTACGTGCAAGACGGCAGCGCTGCTTGGGTGAAGAAATAGCGAAGATTGCTTTGTATTCTACGCTACGATCTTCGCAATAAGTCTGAATGCCGAGCATCTCGCCTACTCTTGTTTTTGATATTGAAACCATCCCAGATGTTGCGGGACTCAGAACACTCTACGGCCTCGCGCTTGAAACCCCCGATGCGGACGTAACCGAGCGCGCATTCAGCGAGCGGCGCGAAAAAACGGGCAGTGACTTTCTACCGCTCCATCTTCATCGTGTCGTCGCCATTTCTTGTGCGCTACGCGATCCCGACAGTTTTCGCTTGTGGACGTTGGGCACGCCGCAGGACGACGAGCGTACGCTGATCCAGCGCTTTTTCGATGGTATCGAGAAGTACACGCCACAGCTCGTGTCATGGAACGGTGGCGGCTTCGATTTGCCGGTGCTGCATTACCGTTCATTGGTGAATAGCGTGGCCGCGCCGCGCTATTGGGAGATGGGCGATGAGGATCGCGAGTTCAAATGGAACAACTACATCAGTCGCTATCACACCCGTCATCTTGATCTGATGGATCTGTTGGCGCTTTACCAACTGCGTGCCAGCGCGCCACTCGATGCGCTCGCCAAGTTGTGCGGGTATCCCGGCAAGCTCGGCATGGATGGTTCCAAGGTGTGGGATGCTTATCAAGCGGGCGAGATTGTATCGATTCGAAACTATTGTGAAACCGACGTCGGCAACACCTACCTCATGTTTCTGCGTTTCCAGTTACTGCGTGGGCATTTCACCGCCGAGCAATATGGGAAAGAAATCACCCTTGTCCGCGACACGTTAGCAAAATATGAGGGTCAGCACTGGCGCGAGTTTTTGCAGGCGTGGCCCATAACGGATTGAATTTGACGTAGGATGCTTTTGTCATTCTGAGGTGGTTTCAGCCGAAGAATCTGTTGCTAGACAATGCGCTTTTAGTATGTTCATATAAGCTCAATCTGACTCGGCCATTCAAGCTAAGTAAGCGACCGATGGCTCCACGTATACACGCGTAGCGTTAGGTGTTAGCAGTCGAGCGCAGGGGCAGTAATTCGTCGATGCGGCTGTTCGGCCAGGTGGGGAGTTTTTGCAGCACGTCCTTCAGGCCAGGCGCCCGGTTTAATACCGTTAAGCTTAGCCGTGCCCAGCAGCGTTTGAATAGCATCAGCGCGTTTACCGGCACGCTCCGACCCGGCGAACAGCCAATTCCTTCTACCGATTGCAATCGGTCGGATCGCATTCTCGCAGCGGTTGTTATCGATCGGCACTTGTACCCTGTTGGGTAGATCGCCGCGTTCGGTGTAGCGGGCCGGCCGCCCCCGGGCGGCTTCCCCAAAGCGTCGGCGCCTGTGCGCCCAGCAGGCCAGGTGTTCGATGCCCTCGGTTTTAGCCACCGCGTTATAACCCTCATAGCCGTCGGTCATCAGGTAGCCGCGGCAGCCTTCCCGCCGGCGCATCGGCACCTCGCCGCTGCGACTCCGGTCGTAGTCGTACAGGATCACCGGCTGATCCGGTGGGCCGCCGGTCACGGTTTTCACGGCGGCTGCGTGGGCGGCTTGTTGCGACCGAAGCAGCGCCTTGAGCGTCGCCATATCGTCCGGCGGAGGCGAGGGCAATGCAAGTTCGGGGAACGCGATGTCGGGCGAGAAAAACGGCGCGTTGCTGACAGCGAAAGGCAGGCCGTATTTTACCCAGTCTCCCTATGAAACTGAAGCAAAATGGAGTGTTTTATGCGGCTGATTTCGCCATAAATCGAAGCCTTCGAGCAGCCATTCGAATGGTTGCAAACTGATCGTCTGCGTGGCCGCTTCGCCGTCTCGAGGCTAGGCGAATTTCTCGGCTTCCAGACGCTTGTACCCCAGGCAAAATCCGTTGCGATGCCAGTACAGCGCCTTGATCTTGTTGCCCTGGCGATTGACGAAGACATACAGCGCATTGCCGAACGGGTTGGGCTGCAGTTCCTGTTCAACCAATGCACTCAAGCCATCAATGGACTTTCTGAAATCGATCGGCGCTCGGCAGACGAAGGAAGCGTAAGCTGAAAGACGTTCTACCACTCTCAGGCGTCAACTTAACAATCCGCTATAGAATTGTGGGCGAGCATCTCCCACATTAGGGTTGCCCCCATGTGTCAGGTGGCCACGGCTGGGTTTACTATTTCGCACCAACGGTGGGGCA
>JBDSJK010000246.1:0-3093 GCA_039917535.1 Burkholderiales bacterium | reverse complement strand
AACTAGGCATCACGGAAAACGACATCGACAACGCCGTTAAATCGGTGCGCCGCAAAGCGTGACACGCGTTGTCATCGACACCAATGTTGTCTTATCTGCTTTACTGTTTCCACGCGGCAGGCTTGCGTGGTTAAGGGGAGCCTGGCACACCGGGCGTATTGTCCCGGTCGTATCGACCGACACGCTCGCCGAACTCGTGCGCGTACTGGGGTATCCGAAATTCGGCCTCGAAGCACAAGACCAAAAAGCCCTACTCACCGACTACATGGCGCACGCCGAAGCCGTCCCATCGCCCCGTACCCGCGCCCGCCTGCCGCAGTGCCGCGACCCATACGACGAAATGTTCCTGCGCTTGGCCTACGCCGCCAAAGTGGATGCGTTGGTTACCGGCGACAAGGATTTGTTGGAATTGGCGACGGAATCGAAAATTCCCATCCTAGAGCCGAGTAAATTGAATATCATGCTTGAGAACGATCCGTGAGTACTTGACTAAATCAAATGGCGCTGACCGACATCCACTGAGTCCAGTATGAAAGAACTCTTCTACGGCGACAACCTGCAGGTTTTGCGCGATTACATACCGGACGAATCGGTCGACCTGATTTATCTCGATCCGCCGTTTAATTCCAAGCGCGACTACAACCTGTTATTCAAAACACCCAAGAAACCGGCGAAGACTTCAGGCAAAGCACTCACAGCGGAAGAGCCACAGCAAGAATACGGCGACGCGCAAATCACCGCGTTTTAAGACACCTGGCATTGGGGCCAGCAGGCTGAAGACGAATTCAAGGAGATTTTGAAAAGCGGCAACACGGATGTGGCCGAGTTGATGCAAGCGCTCCGCGCGTTCTTGAAAGAGAACGACATGATGGCCTACCTCACCATGATGTGTAATCGCCTGCTGGAGTTGCACCGCGTGCTCAAACCCACCGGCAGTTTGTATTTGCATTGCGATCCGACGGCGAGTCACTACTTGAAGATTGTGTTGGATGGCGTATTTGGAAAGGAGAATTTTAGGAATGAAATTATCTGGCGGCGAACCGGTTCGCATAACTCTAGTAGAAAATATGGGCCGATCCATGACGTAATTTTGTTTTTCACAAAATCGAAAGATTTTCGCTGGAACAAGTTTCATCAGCCTTATAGCAAGCGATACGTTGAAGACTTTTTTAAGAAAGAAGATGCTCGAGGCAAGTTTCGATCGCAAACCTTAACAGGCTCTGGCACCCGAAAAGGGCACAGTGGTGACCCTTGGAGCGGTTATGACGTCACGACGAAAGGAAGGCATTGGGCTTTTCCAGGCGCCGTCGCGGAGGAGTTTGGCATTGAAGATTTACCTCTACATGAAAAGCTCGATTTCCTCCGAGAAGAAGGCATGATTAGTATGGAGGTAGATGGACTGCCTGAATATCGGCAATATCTTCACAACAGTAAAGGTACCCTGCTACAAGATATTTGGGCCTATCAGCCTTATAGCCAGGGCCTTTTATACGCTACACCGAATGGGATTGATGAAGACGTTAAGTGGCTAGAGAAGCGAGGTGGTGGTGAGAGGCTCGGCTACCCGACGCAAAACCTCTAGCCCTCCTTGAACGGATCGTTACCGCTTCATCGAATAAAGGAGACGTCGTGCTCGACCCATTTTGCGGCTGCGGTAC
Organism: Burkholderiales bacterium; assembly: GCA_039917535.1. Lineage (GTDB taxonomy): Bacteria > Pseudomonadota > Gammaproteobacteria > Burkholderiales > JALYOK01 > JBDSJK01. The sequence goes on along the minus strand of JBDSJK010000246.1, from coordinate 1,435 downwards.
GGCGGTGCATGCGGCAGAGAAACTCCATCGCAAATGGATAGGCATCGACATCACTCATCTCGCGATCAGTCTGATCGAAAAGCGCATGAAAGAAGCTTTTCCCGCATTACGCGAGAAGGGCGCATTCGAGATCATCGGCACGCCGCAAGACTTAGAGGCCGCTCGTGACTTGGCTGAACGCGACAAACATCAGTTCCAGTTGTGGGCCTGCACACTTGTCGGCGCGCAGCCGTACAAGGGCGGCAAGAAGGGTGCGGACGGCGGGCTCGACGGCCTGCTGTGGATTGAAGTGGGCAACGGCAAAACCGAGAAGGTGATAGTGCAGGTCAAGGGCGGCATACACGTGAACCGCGCCAACATAGCCACACTAAAAGGCGACATCGACCGCGAGAAAGCGGCGGTAGGTCTGTTCGTCACGCTCACGGCGCCCACGCGCGAGATGGTGAAAGAAGCGGCGGCGGCTGGACATTATGAGCTGCCGCACGAATTTGGTGGCCGGTCAGATTTTCCGAAAGTGCAAATTCTCACTATCGAAGGCTTGCTCAACGGCAACGAGCGCCCGCAGTTTCCCGATCTCTCGCGGGGCGACCAAACCTTTAAGAAAGCCAAAAAGGAAACAAAAGGCGGGAAACAGGAAACGCTGTTTGATTGAGTGATAATCATAATATGGCTTTTAAATTTCTTCGCAATAACCTTTAAAATCCATTCAACGCTTTAAAGTTTTTTGCAATAGCTCGAATTGATTTTAAATAAAAATAGCATTTTCTTTAAAAGAAATGTAAGCTTTTAAAGCTTTTTCACTATTTCCTCATGAATCCACAAGATTTTTCGTGCCCCGAAGCTGGGCAATTAGTTCGTACAGTAGAAGGCAACTGGGCTTTCGTGCCTGCGCCACTTCCGCCTGCCATTGTTTATGACAGCGCATTAGTCGTTGCGTTATCTCAAGCCGATGCCGCATTGTCCGAGTTGTCTGGTCTCGGGTGTCAACTGCCGAATCCACATTTACTGATTGCACCGTACATGCGGCGGGAAGCGGTATTGTCCTCGCGTATCGAGGGTACGAGGGCAAGTCTGTCTGATGTGTTGATCGACGAGATGAGCGCGGACGGTATTAAATCCGTCGATGACGACGTGCGAGAGGTGCGTAACTATATTCGCGCGATGGAACATGGGTTAGCGCGCTTGAACGAACTTCCGCTATCGCTGCGGTTGGTGTGCGAATTGCACGAGCATTTGATGCAAGGCGTGCGCGGCGAAAAAGCAACGCCCGGCGAATTTCGTCGACGCCAGAATTGGATAGGCTCGCCAGGCAGCACCGAGGCGAATGCATCTTATGTTCCTCCGCCTGTTTTGGAGATGAAAAACGCGTTGAACGCCTGGGAAGTATTTTTGCATCAACACGACACAATCCCCGATTTGATCCAATGTGCGCTAA
>JBDSJK010000245.1:0-6363 GCA_039917535.1 Burkholderiales bacterium | reverse complement strand
TCGGTTGGAATAACGTGTTCGGTTTAGCCGCCATTCCGCTGGTTGCGGTACTGGTATTTTATTGGCTAGTAGCGAAAGACAGCCCCGAATGCCCGCCGCCGAAATCTCTAGCGGAATATCTTAAAGTTTTGCGCGACAAAGATGCTTGGTGGTTCATGTTTTTCTACAGCGTAACCTTCGGTGGATTCGTCGGCCTGGCCTCATCGCTGACGATATACTTCAATACGCAATATGGCTTGTCGCCGGTGGTCGCGGGGTACTTCACCGCAGCCTGTGTGTTCGCCGGTTCGATGATGCGCCCGCTCGGCGGCGCGCTCGCCGACCGGATCGGTGGCATCCGCACACTCTCATTCATGTATGTTGGGGCAGCATTGTTTCTCGTCATCGCAAGCTTTGGTTTGCCGCAGGCCTGGATGGCGCTGGTGGTCTTCATCTTCGCGATGTTGGTGCTGGGAATGGGCAATGGCGCGGTGTTCCAGCTTGTGCCGCAGCGCTTTCGCAAAGAGATCGGCGTGATGACAGGACTGGTAGGCATGGCAGGGGGCGTAGGTGGATTTTATTTGGCTTCAAGCCTGGGTTACTCAAAGCAATTGACGGGCACCTATCAAACGGGTTTCATGATTTTTGCCGCCCTTGCTTTACTCGCGCTAGTGGGACTGGCCACCGTGAAAACTCGCTGGCGCACGACCTGGGGCGCGGCGCATTTAACCGCCGCGCGAATCTAGCGTCTATGGTTGCTCTTGCGCGGACCCGCGCCTCGCCGCGCAACACATCGACACAGCAGCTTACGATTGAGTCCGGCTATTGCTCTCGCATCGGCAAGCGCGATCTGAATGAGGACTTCGTCGGCATGGTCACGCCGGGTGCGCCAGACCTGGGGGTCAAGGGCATGCTCGCCGCGATCGCCGACGGAGTATCCGGGCACGGTGGTGGGCGCGAGGCAGCGGAGTACACGGTGCGCGGCCTGTTGTCGGACTATTACGCCACACCCGACAACTGGGACATCCCCATGGCGCTGGACAAAGTGCTCAACGCCATCAATCGTTGGTTGCTCGCGCAGGCCGCCGCCCACCCGGAAAAGGAGGGCATGGCGACCACCCTCTCGGCGCTGGTGTTGCGCGGTTGCCGCTACACGTTTGCCCATATCGGCGATACGCGCATTTATCTCTTGCGACTAGGCCGGCTCACGCGCCTGACCACTGACCACGTGTGGAATCGTCCCGACATGCATCATGTGTTGACTCGCGCCGTTGGCCTGGATACCCGCGTGACGATGGACTATGGCGATGGCGAATTAGAAATCGGCGATCGCTTTATTCTAGTCTGCGATGGCGTATGGCAGCCCCTTGGAGATGCGACGATCTTAGGTTTGCTCAACGAACACGCTAACGCAGAAAACGCCGCGCAAGCGCTATGCGACGCGGCGTTGACCAAAGGCTCGCAGGACAACGTGAGCGCACTGGTGTTGACCGTGCAAGCCCTGCCGGAAGCGGGCCTGGACGACACCACGGCCGCTGCCGTCACCCTGCAACCGCCGCCGCGTCTGCAAGTGGCGGACGAGATCGATGGTTTCGAAGTGTTAGAGCTATTGCACACCTCGCGAGCCACGCTGCTCTACCGGGTGCGCGATAGCCAAACCGGCAATGTCTACGTGCTAAAAACCCTAGCCCCGGATTTCGGCGCAGATCCTGCAGAACAGGTTGCATTCAATCACGAAGAATGGCTTGCCAAGCGCGTCGTGGTGCGTTTCTTTCCACAGCACGTGGCCGTTGCTCAGGCGCGGCGCAATTATCTTTATTTTCTGATGACCTGGCACGCCGGCGCGACCTTGCAACAACGCCTCGACACTGGCGCACACTTTACCGTGCCTGAAATATTGCAATACGCCACCAAAATTGCGCGCGGAATCGCCGCGCTGCATCGCCGCGCTATCCTGCATCGCGACGTCAAGCCGGACAATATTCATCTGGGCGACGACGGCGAATTGCGTATCCTTGACTTGGGCGTGGCTCAATCGGAGCAAGAACCCAAAGAAAATATCCGCAGCCAAGCCGGCACGCCTAGCTATATTGCGCCCGAACAATACAGTGGCGCGGCGCCGTCGCAACAAATGGATATCTATGCCGTTGGCGTCACCTTGTATCACGCGCTGACACGAAAATATCCTTACGGCGAAATCGAACCATTCCAACGCCCCAAATTCGGCGAGCCGGTACCCCCGATCCGTTACCGGCCGGACATTCCGCCGTGGTTTGAAAACCTAATATTGAAAGCCGTCGCCCGCGATCCGCCAAACCGTTTCGAGACCGCCGATGAATTACTCGTCGCCCTCGACCACGGCGCCGCGCGACCCATCGATGCACCGCGGCCGTTGCCGCTAGTCGAACGCGATCCCGCTACCCTGTGGCGCGCCGTTGCCATCGCCGCCATCGTACTCAATCTATTGCTGCTGTATTTGTTAGTTGTGCGATAGGCCAGCAACGAAATAACCTCGAGCCACGAGCCGCACCACGCTTGGCTCCTGGCAATGCCATGGCTGAGAGACGCATCCTGACTGGCTGCTGGCGATGCTCTAGGTAAAATCTCAATAGTTGAAGATCAGCGTAAACCAAAGCTTGGTCGTGTCGCGCACGCGGCTGGCTGCTGGAGAGAGCACATCACCCTCGCGGTAGTCGCCATATTCCACTTTGCCGGTGAGTTGTTTGGTGAACGGATAGGTCACGCTGAAGTCGATTTCCTTACCGAAATCGATGCCGCCGAAATCGGACTTAAAGCGATGGTACTCCGCGTATAGCTGCGCCTTCTCAATCTTGCCGCCAACCGTCAAGAAGGTATCGCGGATGCCTTGTTTGGGCGTGGTCAGAAATTTGTCGACCCAGCCTTGAAACAAATGGTTGGTGCCGAACGGCGTTTGAAATGCGTACTTACCTTCGTTGCTACTGAGCTGTTCGTAATCGACGCGGACAAACCAATCGCCCCAGCGCGGCCCGATGCCGACGCGCAAATAGTCCGCGTCGATATCGTCACTGCCGTCTTCAAATTTATCTTGCTTCGCGTATTCGGCGGTGTAGAGCAGCTTGAATTTTTCGCCGAACGGATGAGCGCCATCGGCGCGTATGCCCACAATCCGGTTCGAGTTCTGCTTGAAGCCGTCTATCGGCTCATCTTGGAAATACGCATAACCGATTAGGCTATCGCCTGGTGTAAATTTGTAGGCGCCATGCACGATGTTGAGCTTGAGTTCGCGCTGTTTGGCAAATACTGTTTTTACCCGCTCCAAATGGGCGAAATACAACTCGGTGTTGGGGATGCTTTTGTTCTCGACGGTTAAACCGTTAAACACCTGCATCACCTGGCGAAATTCCACGTTGCCGACAAAGCGCACATTGTCGAGCTTGATCGATTGCTTCCCTAGGCGAAAGCGCGTGTTAGACAGTCCCGTGTAGTCGAGAAACACTTGGTTGAAATCGGTGTTGCGCGGATCAGCAACGAGCGGGTAAATTGACGATCCCGCCGCCGCTTGAACATCGTTGTAATCCTTCGAACCGATGCGAGTGACGTCGATCACCTGCAGGGTGGCGGCGAAACCGTGGAACGGTTTCGTTTCCCAGCCGATGAGCGTGCGCACCGTCAGCGCGTTGGCGTGTTCCGGCTTGCCGTCTTGATCGACAAATTCATAGCGAGGGCGGACGTTGAGCAAGAGTTTACCACCTGCGATCGCAGCGTCGAATTCCGGTGTAGTGCTTTCCCCATCGGCGGCCCACGCGCTGTGGCTGCATAAAAGCGCAAGTGCCAAGCCTGTAATGGTTATCGATAATGATTTCTTGTTGTTCACTGCAATCCCCTATTGAGCGGCTTTTAAATTTTCGCGATCGCCGGTTGTTTCCCGTCGATATTCAATAACGCAAGGGTCGTGCCAACAAAGTACGAATACGAGAACCCATTCGTGTCCGTTGGTAAATTGTTGACGACATTACGTTTCTAATCTCGCTCCGTTATGTGAGCAAAGTTTGTGTCGCACTGGCGAATTCGGTGTGGTGTGCCATGTCACCGCGCCGAAGCAAATTTTTGCACCGGATCAGTGCCGTTCGGTATCCCGTTGAACGAGTTTATAGTTGTGCAAAGGTCACTACGCCGCGATCAACACCCAGCTTACTTGTTGGCAAGGCATAGCCTGAGAGCCACTATCCATGCGGCTCACAGCAATATAGAGCGATGCTAGAGCGCTACGCTTGAGCTACCCTACATGGCTCAAAGCCGCGCTCAAACAGATCGTGAGTGGCAATGATGCAGCCGTGAACAAGGCCGCGAGGTCACGATGGGTCAAGGGACTGAATACTATTTTGGCGTTGTTTCCAGCGACGTCCAGAATGGGGTTGTCAAGTATGGCCTGACGCGCTGCGTCCAACTTCGAAAGCCCGTCGGGCGTCAGTGCGGGCCTGACCAACATGAGAAAAGAGACGCTCATCGTCGCAGCCTGCAGTGTTCTTATGCCGTCGGGATGGGTTCGCGGGGATACTTTTCGGGAGGGAGCATTCTCTTCCAGCCGCCAAGGCCACACGTAGATTCCAGGCACGCCGTCATCAGGGCAACCCAGAATGACTTGTTCTCCAGTCCGGGTGCTAAGCATATCGCAAACAGCCGTGAGTGCGGGAGCGAGCGTCATAATTGGGAAGGGGATAACTAAAAGTGGATGACATTATTCATCAGAGAAGTCTCTTCTAACGAGAAGATCGTGTCAATAGAGAGTCAATGGGTAATTCTTTGTAGGTTGGGCTGAAGTATGAAGCCCAACATTCGGCACATCTAATTTTCGCCAAAATCGCCAAGTACATGCGAGACTACGACTCAATCGTCTTAGCGGCATCGCATAGGTCATGCTTGTCGCAAGAGGCGAAGGTGGCGTTGGGCTTCATGCTTCAGCCCAACCTACCGAGCTATTGTCTCCTGGCAATGCCTAAACATTAAAGCGAAAATGCATCACATCGCCATCTTTCACAACATACTCTTTGCCTTCGAGGCGCATTTTGCCGGCTTCTTTCGACCCTTGCTCGCCTTTGTGGGTGACGTATTCATTGAAGGCGATGACTTCCGCGCGGATGAAACCTTTCTCGAAATCGGTGTGGATGACGCCGGCAGCTTGCGGTGCGGTGGCGCCGATGTGTATGGTCCACGCGCGGACTTCTTTTTCGCCGGCGGTGAAGTAGGTTTCTAGGCCGAGCAGCGCGTAAGCATTGCGAATCAGGCGATTCAAGCCGGGTTCTTCCATGCCCGCATCGACTAGAAAAACTTTTTTGTCTTCGTCGCTGAGGTCGGCGATCTCTGCTTCCAGTGCGGCGCAGATGGCGACGACGGGTGCGTTTTCGCTTTTGGCATAGGCAGTGACTTGATCCAGCAATGGGTTTTTATCGAAGCCGTGTTCTTTGACGTTGGCGACGTACAGCGCAGGTTTGGCGGTGAGAAAAAATATCGGCTTGATGAGTCTCATTTCGTCCGCGTCCAAGCCCATGGCGCGCACGGGCTTGCCTTGATCGAGGTGCGCCCTCACGCGCTCCAACAGCGCGGCGAGTTTGATGGCTTCTTTGTCGCCGGAGCGGGTGTTTTTTCCAACGCGCAGAATCGCTTTATCCACCGCTTGCAAATCCGCCAGCGCGAGTTCTGTGTGGATGACTTCGATGTCGTCGACGGGGCTAACTTTGCCCGCGACGTGGATCACGTTGTCGTCTTCGAAGCAGCGCACCACGTGGGCGATGGCGTCGGTCTCGCGGATGTTGGCGAGGAACTGGTTGCCTAAACCTTCGCCCTTGGACGCGCCCGCTACTAGGCCGGCGATGTCGACAAATTCAACGATGGCGGGCAACACTTTCAGCGGCTTGGCGATTTTCGCTAACGCCTGTAAGCGTGGGTCAGGCACTTCGACGACGCCGACGTTGGGCTCGATGGTGCAGAAGGGATAATTTTCCGCGGCGATGCCCGCCTTGGTAAGCGCGTTAAACAGCGTTGATTTTCCGACGTTGGGCAAGCCCACAATGCCGCATTGCAAACTCATGGTTTGACCTCCTTAGATTCGGTTTCCGGCTTGGGCCGGGTGTGTAGCTTGAGCATGGCTGCCTGCAAATCGCCACGGGCAATGAGCGGAAATAATTCCAGCGAGCGCGTGATGGTTTCCTCGATCAGCGGCCGCTCCTCCGCTCGCGGCGCTTGCAACACATAATTAATTACCGGGTTGCGATCGCCAGGATGGCCGATGCCGATGCGCAATCGCCAAAAATCCGGCGTGCCCAATTGGGCAATAATATCCTTCAGGCCGTTATGGCCGCCGGGACCGCCGCCGGGTTTCATTTTCATCGTGCCGGGCGGCAG
>JBDSJK010000244.1:0-4845 GCA_039917535.1 Burkholderiales bacterium | reverse complement strand
ACACGAGATCAATGGCAGGTGTTCGTTGAAAATAACAAAGTATTTTTCGACGACATTTCACCTTTTGTCGAGATCGTCTTTTGGGACCTGCCAAGCAATACTACCTACTCTCTTAGGCCGTAAAAATGGTGGATCCGCTGTGCTTGATTCATTCAACATTTTTTTGCTAGAGCATGGCCAGAAGCCACGCCCAGCTTGCCCGACAGCCGTGCCATGCCTGAGCACCGCTCCCTGATTGCCTCGTGGCGCGGCTCACAATAAATTATCTAATCTCCACGCAACAATTCGTTGATGCTCGTCTTCGCCCGGGTTTTCGCGTCGACTTGTTTGACGATCACCGCGCAGTAAAGACTGTATTTGCCGTCGCTAGACGGCAGATTACCCGACACCACGACAGAGCCCGCAGGAATTTTCCCGTAGCTGACCTGGCCGGTTTCGCGGTTATAAATCTTGGTACTTTGGCCGAGATACACGCCCATGGAAATCACGGATCCCTCGCCTACAATAACCCCTTCGACCACTTCGGAACGTGCGCCGATGAAGCAGTTGTCTTCGATGATGGTGGGGTTGGCTTGCACGGGTTCGAGCACGCCGCCAATGCCTACACCACCACTTAAATGCACGTTTTTGCCGATCTGCGCGCAGGAACCGACGGTGGCCCAAGTGTCGACCATAGTGCCTTCATCGACGTAGGCGCCGATGTTGACGTAGGAAGGCATGAGCACGGCGTTCTTGGCGATGAATGCGCCTTTGCGCGCGACGGCTGGCGGCACGACGCGGTAGCCGCCTTTTTGAAAATCCTGCACGGCGTAATCGGCGAATTTGGAATCGACCTTGTCGTAGTAATGCGTGTAGCCGCCCTGCATGATTTCGTTGTCTTTCAGGCGGAACGATAACAATACAGCTTTCTTAATCCACTGATGCGTGACCCATTCGCCGTTGATTTTTTCCGCGACCCGTATCGCGCCGTTGTCTAGATTATCGATCGTTTCGGCGACAGCGTTTTTCACATCCGCCGGCGCGGCGCTGGGCGAAAATTCGGTGCGACGCTGCCACGCGGCGTCGATGATTTGTTGCAGTTGTTGCATGGTTCTCCCCTTAACAGTATGTTGAAAAACGTAGCGAGCGCAGACTAGACAAGGCGCGAACGACAGAAAAAGCGGAGTTTACACGTAAGTAAATGAGCATTTTTCTGGCTTTCGCAACGTAGGATAGGCAAGCGCAGTAGTTTTACAACATACTGTTACAGTGATTTGACAAAAGTGGTGATGCGATGCGCAGCCTCGATGCACTCATTGAGCGGCGACACCATGGCGAGACGTACGTAATTTTCACCGGGATTTTCACCGTGGGCCGTGCGGCCCAAAAAGCTTCCCGCCAACACCGTGAGGTGTTGATCTTGATATAAGCGTCGCGCAAATTCCGTGTCGGTGATGGGCGTTTTGGCCCAAAAATAAAACGCCGCGTCGGGCATGACCAGCGGTAACACCGGATTCACAATGTCGTAAAATGCGCGAAATTTTTCACGGTACAAGCGTCGATTTTCGATGACGTGGGCCTCGTCTTTCCAGGCAACTTCGCTGGCGGCCTGCACGGCGGGGCCCATGGCGCTGCCGTGGTAGGTGCGATAAAGCGCGAACTGTTTCAACACAGCCGCATCGCCGACGGCATAGCCCGAGCGCATGCCCGGCACGTTGGAGCGTTTCGATAAACTACCCATCACTACCAATCGTGCGTAACCATCAAGACCCAATGTCTGTGCGGCTTCCAGCGCGCCGAGGGGCGGCTTTGCATTGTCCAAATATATTTCCGAATAGCATTCGTCGGAGACAATGACGAGGCCATAACGATCGGACAAATTGAAGAGTTGCTCCCATTCCTCCATGCTCATCACTTTGCCCGTGGGGTTGGCGGGCGAGCAGGCGTACACGAGTTGGGTGCGCGCCCAAACTTCGTCGGGCACCGTGCTTGCGTCAAAGCGGAAATTATTTTCGGCGACATTGTTGATGAAGTACGGCGTCGCGCCGGCAAGCAATGCAGCGCCTACGTAAATTTGATAAAACGGATTGGGGCAGATCACCGTCGCGCCCGGCCTGGTGCGGTCAACCACCGTTTGCGCGAGGGAGAAAATGGCCTCGCGGCTGCCCAACGTGGGGATCACCTGAGTGTTAGGATCTATCTGATTCAAGTCATAGCGCCGCTTCAGCCAGGCGGCGATGACGGCGCGCAGTGATTCGCTGCCGAGTGTGAGCGGATAGCGCGCTAAGCCGCCTAGATTGTCCGCCAATGCATCGCTAATAAACGGCGGCGTGGCATGCTTTGGCTCACCAATAGAGAGCGCGATGGGATTTAGCGCTGGATTGGGCGTGGTGTCTTTGAATAAACCACGTAACTTTTCAAATGGATAGGGCTGTAAGCGGGCGAGATCGGGATTCATATTTGTTGCACCGTCGCGTTTTTAATGGCGCGTTGACAGTGCTTGTTATTTTGAGTGTTAAGATGCACGGCAAGTTCCGCCGTTGAAATACTAATCCAGTATTATATTCTCGATGCCAAATCAACCGTACAAATATTTTCCGCCGGTGCTGGCGTTACTGGCCGGCACGGTGATCTGGGGCACGGTTTGGTATCCCTACAGAATATTACGCGAACACGGCCTTGGCGGAACACCCGCCACTTTCTCGACCTACCTCGTGACGTTGCTGTTCACCGTTACTGTCTTTTCGCGTTCATGGCGCGAATTATCTCAGGCACCCCGCCTATTCTTTATTCTCACACTAGCGTCCGGCTGGACCAATTATGCCTACGTCATGGGTACCCTCGAAGGCACGGTCATGCGTACGCTGTTGTTATTTTATCTCGCACCGGTTTGGACCGTGCCGCTGGCGCGGTGGGTGCTGAATGAGCGGCCCACGGCGGCGAGTTATGGAGTGGTCATCGTAGCGCTGACCGGGGCGGCCACGATGTTATGGGACCCTCAAGCGGGATGGCCAATTTCCCACAATCTCAGCGATTGGTACGGCCTTACGGCGGGTTTTGCGTTTGCGTTGAACAATGTAATCGCGCGGCGGCTCAGCGGTCACAGCATCGGCGCGAAGACCTTTGCCAGTTGTATAGGGGTACTCGGGATTACCGCGGTTGCTATGACACTAACCGGCGATTGGGTAAACGTCGCGCGGGCCGGCAGCATCGTTCCGTTCAGCTTAATCGTTGCTATAGGCGCTGCGCTTTTTTGCACCATGCTCATCGTGTTTTACGGTGTAATGCACATTCCAGCGGTTCGCGCTATTGTCATCATGTTGTTCGAACTTGTCGTCGGCGCCGTGTCCTCCCATTGGCTGGTGGGAGAAAGCATGTCGGCGCGAGAATGGGTCGGCGGCACGCTGATCGTCGCTGCGACATTATTCTCGGCATTCGCCGAACCTAAACCGCCCTAACCGCGGATGTTCGATTGCGTAGCAAATTCACTCAGATCCACGTGCGGCGCGGGTTTCCAGCCTTTTTTTCGATGTTCGACGACCACATTGGTGAAAATACCGCCGCGCACATAAAATTTCGCCGTGAGCCGCAAAAAGCGCGGTTGCATGAGCTTAACCAGGTCATCGACGATTTGGTTGGTCACGGCCTCATGAAACGCGCCTTGATCGCGATAGGACCAAACGTAAAGTTTTAGACTTTTCAACTCGATATTTTTCTTGTCGGGTATGAAATCCAAATACAATGCTGCAAAGTCCGGCTGGCCCGTCAAGGGACACAGGCAGGTAAATTCCGGAATTTCCATGTGCACTTGATAATCCCGATGGGGTGCGGGGTTAGGAAAAATTTCCAGCTTCTTAGTTGAGTTGTTCGCCATCTTCGCACTTCGGATATGAGAGTCGGAATGGTATTATAGCGGTCGCGAAGAACGCGAAGTTGATCTCGCTTCATTACGGCGACTCTCGGAAAAAACCATACGCCAGCATGCAAAAAGAAAGTTTCTACTATAGCAATGAGTGATGAGCAGCTCGAGCGGATTAAACGCCTTCGTCGCGGTGAACTCATCGTTCCTTTAACACCAGAAAAGCAACTGCCCTAAGTGCGTCTCACACATCTAAAACTTGCCGGATTTAAGTCCTTCCCCGAACCCACCCTCGTTGCGATGCCTGGCCAACTAGTCGGCATTGTCGGCCCAAATGGTTGCGGCAAATCGAACATTATCGATGCGGTGCGCTGGGTGCTGGGCGAATCCCAGGCGAAGCAACTGCGCGGCGAAACCATGCAAGATGTGATTTTTTCCGGAACCAGCGAGCGCAAAGCCCTCGGTCGCGCTAGCGTGGAATTGGTGTTCGACAACACGCTGGGCCGTGCGCCGGGGCAGTGGACGAACTACGCGGAAATCTCGGTGAAGCGTGTTTTGGAGCGCGACGCCGAATCGTCCTACTTCATCAACAATACCCACGTGCGGCGCCGCGATGTGACGGACATTTTCATGGGTACGGGCCTGGGCCCACGTGCTTACGCCATCATCGAGCAAGGCATGATTTCGCGCATTATTGAATCCAAGCCCGAAGAGTTACGAGTCTTTCTGGAAGAAGCGGCGGGCATTTCTAAATACAAAGAGCGCCGCCGCGAGACGGAATTGCGGCTCGGCGATACGCGCGACAACTTGAAGCGTGTCGAGGACATCCGCAATGAATTGGCCAGCCAAATCGAGCGGCTGATCGCTCAAGCGGAACAAGCGGCAAAATACAACGCCTTGCTGAAAGAACTCAAGACCACGCAAAATTTGCTGTGGCTCATCAAAAAACGCGACGCGGGCAACCAGCGCGAGCGGGCATTACGCGACATCGAAAAAATCGGCACGGA
>JBDSJK010000243.1:0-7952 GCA_039917535.1 Burkholderiales bacterium | reverse complement strand
TGCCGAGAGCTTCTTCAATTCCGTTTGTTGCAGTATTCTGCACCGAACCTATTTTAATAATGACTTCATTTTTGTTCGCCCCGCCGTATCGACGGAGCATATCGATTCTGAGCCGCCCGCCTATCGCTGCTACTACCCAAAAAAAGTCGGCATCCGTCGCGCCCTGCAACAGGTCGTCGCGGATTTCGCGCTCACACGGCTATTTGCCAATTTGAACCGGGACCTCCGCCTGGTCATGAAGGCATGGCGGCGCGTGTTGCCGCGACCGTTTTTGTTGGACGCCAATCACCAGATTCAGGTGTTGAGTTCGCTGTTCTATCGCAACAAGGGAGCGTATTTGATTGGCAAGGTGATCAACGGCAACAATGAATTCCCGTTCGCCATCCCGATCCTGCATGACGCCAACGGCAAGCTCTATCTCGATACTGTGTTGCACAGCCGTTACCACTTGGACATTTTGCTCAGTTCCTATCGCGCTTATTTCATGGTCGATATGGAAGTTCCGTCCGCCTACGTGGATTTTTTGCAAGGCATGTTGCCGAACAAACCGAAGTGGGAGCTGTATACCATCTTGGGTTTGCAGAAGCACGGTAAGACGCTCTTTTATCGCGATTTCTTGCATCACCTGAAACACTCCAGCGACGATTTCATAATTGCGCCCGGGATCAAGGGTCTGGTCATGCTGGTGTTCACCCTGCCCTCCTATCCTTACGTGTTTAAGGTCATACGTGACCGCGTTGCACCACCCAAAGATACCAATCGGGACTTGGTAAAAGCGAAATACCTGATGGTGAAACTCCATGATCGCGTGGGCCGTATGGCGGACACTTTGGAATACTCCGACGTCGCTTTTCCCAAGAATCGTTTCACACCAGAGCTACTTGAGGATTTAAATGAATTGGTTACATCGCAGTTAGAAGACGACGGCAAGAATCTGGTCATCAAGCATTTGTACATCGAGCGCCGCATGACGCCGTTGAATATTTATCTCGACAAGGCCAACGATCAGGAACGTGACCACGCCATGCAAGAATATGGCCGCGCATTGAAACAACTGGCCGCGGCGAACATCTTTGCGGGCGACTTGCTATACAAAAACTTTGGCGTGACGCGCTACAGCCGCGTCGTGTTTTATGACTACGATGAAATCGATTACCTCACCAACTGTAATTTCCGCCGCATTCCGCCCCCACGCAATGACGAAGACGAGCTTGCCGCGGAGCCTTGGTACGCAGTGGGTCCCAACGATATTTTTCCTGAAGAGTTCGCGCACTTTTTACTCACCGACAGCAAGATCCGCGATCGCTTTATGACTCACCATGCCGATTTGCTCGACGCGGACTATTGGAAAGCCACTCAGCAACGAATTTCAAGCGGTCATGTGGAGGATGTGTTTCCTTATCCGGAATCACTACGCTTTTCGCATCAGCGCTAGAGACCACGTCACGAGCCAATATCCAGAGAGCTGTCGGGGCAATCTCCGGAGTTGCAATTACGAATCGGACGTTGCTTTAAGAAACGGAACATATAGCCCACCCGCCAAGAACGCTCAGCCCGGCTCACCTTGACGAGAAACTTTTGACCGAGCGGAGGTTGAAGAAAGTTTCCCGGTTGTGTTATGGTACAACCTCAAAACCACAACTCAAGGAGGAAATCCATGGGAACAAATTTTTACCGCCTCGTAGCTCGTTTACTAATCGTTTCAATGCTCGGACTTAGTCTGCCGATGCAACAAGCTAACGCCGCGTTGCTTGGCACAGAAAACGCCATCAGCCAGACCCAGACCGCTGAAAATCGCGCCAGGGTTGAAGCGTTCGTGAGTCGCGCCGACGTCCAAACCCAAATGGAAAAAATGGGCATTCCCACCAATGACGCGCAAAGCCGCGTCGCCGCAATGACCGATGATGAAGTGAATCAAATCGCCGGCAAGCTAGACACACTGCCCGCAGGCGGCGTGAATGCGCTGGCCATTGTGTTGATTATTTTTATCATCCTGGTGATCACCGATCTGCTCGGGTGGACAAAAATATTCCCATGGCAAATCGGACCGCGCTCGTAGGCGGGATATGATTTCCTCTGCAAAACGCGCCCGCCTTCTGGCGGGCGTTTTACTTATTGCTATCACCTTAGCAGGCTGTAGCACACTCGACAGCACTGCGCTGATCAAGCGTCCGCCCGAGAATCTACCTCTTCAAGTTGAACTCAAGTACGTACCATTCTTTCCTCAAGAAGAGTACCAATGCGGCCCGGCCGCCCTAGCCACGGCGCTCAAGGCAAAAGGCAGAGACGTCACACCTAATGAAGTCGCCAAACAGGTTTTCTTGCCCAATCGTAAAGGCAGTTTGCAGGTCGAGATGCGCGCCGCCACACGCCGACAGGGCATGCTGGCCGTCACCCTGTCGGGACGAATCAAGGACCTGATCACTGAAGTCGCGGGAGGTAATCCTGTAATCGTGCTGCAAAACCTCGCGCTGGCTTGGTATCCCGTATGGCATTATGCCGTGGTGGTGGGGTATGATTTGCCGCAGGGGAATATTATCCTTCGCTCTGGCCGCGAAGAGCGCCAAGTAATGGCGCTCGCGACGTTTGAACACACCTGGAAACGCAGTAATTATTGGGCGATTTCGGTGGTGCCGCCGAATGAAGTACCGAAAACCGCGACGCGAGAAAGTTTTTTCGCGAGCGCCCTTGAGATGGAAAAGACTCGCCAGACCAAGATCGCAGAAACAGCCTATGGCGCCGCGTTGCAGCGTTGGCCCGGCGATCTGGCTGCGCTGGTGGGCTTGGGTAATACACGCTATGCACAAGCTAACTTGGCGGGATCGGAACAAGCCTTTCGCCTAGCAACCACGAAACATCCCGAAGCGATCATCGCTTGGAATAATCTCGCGGAGGTGCTAGCGGAAATGAAACGTCTGCCGGAAGCGCTTGCAGCCGCTCAGCACGGCGCGAGTCTGGACGGCCCCAACAAAGCGGCTGCACAAGAAACGCTCGCCGGCATTCGCAAAAAAATAGATGCGGAAGCGCAAAACCCCGCAGCCACAAAATAGTCAGCTTTTTTTCTTATAGAGCCGATAGAGTTCAATATTGTCGCCCGGCCGAGCCCCTTCCCAGAGCAATTGCCAATCGGTTTGATCTTCAACAATCGGCGACTGCCGCGTTCCCTGAACCAATAAATAATCGCAATTGTTAGTCGCGCTCAGCTCAAGGCGCTGGGTTCGTAAGCCGGCAAAATAATCCAGTAGCGCCCGTTGCGGTTCACCCAACTGGCGACTCGCCACGCAGTTAGCTGACGCCGGCAGCACAGCCTGTAGCGATTGAATAGTTGCGCGATAGCTTTTGGCTTCGTTGAAAAAGGGCAACCATAGCGTCATCGCCAGCATCCAAAACATAGTGATGCCTGCGGTCCAATTTACAATCGCACGGCGATTGGATTGACGTGAACGGGTGATGGCGGTCAACCAAAGTATGCTCAGCGCAATGGCCAGAACAAACGGAATGGATTCAAATTGGTGGCGATGGCCCGGTAGATAGGTTTGCAGATAGTTTGCGAGTGGTTGTGGCGCATCGTACAACAGTGCGAACCAGCCCAGCCACATTGCGCCTGCAAGCAAGCCAAATCCCATCATACCGAACCAATCCAAAGCGCTGGTCGCGCTGCGCCTTAGGGTGTCAATTTGGCTGCCGCATATCAAACTCAAAGGTAACAATAAAGGTAATGCGTTAACTTCTCGCGCCTCGCCCACTAAACACAACGTCGCCAACATGCCGAAAAAAGCGCCAAGCAACAGTTGTATCTTTTCATTACTGGCCAGTGTTTTTCTACCGTACCAAAACGCGACCAATACCAGCGGCAAGGCGGGCCATGCATACCACGGTAACAGACTGCTGTAGTAGCTAGCGCGATGTAGGGTTTCAAACGAGAACACGTTAAAAAAATCATTCAGATCGTTGAGCCACAACCACTCCATGGCGAGCTGCGGTGAGTGCAGATAAAACGCGATCGGCCACCCGAGCAGCCAAGGCATGGCCGTTAATGCGGCTATGATGAGCGCCTGCCCATAGGCACGGGTGCGCCAGAGGCGAAATAGCACACAGGGAGCGAGCGCCATTGCTAGTACCAGCACCGCGGCCATCGAGCCTTTGGCCAAAAACGCAATGCCAATTCCGCTGCCCACACACAGCCCGGTGACCATCACTCGACCGGGTAACCAAGCCATTCCATAGAGCGCTAACGCAGCCCCAGCCAACACGGCCGTATCGGCCAACATCGTATGAGCGGAAATCAACAAGCCGAACGAGCCTATGAAAATCAGCGCCGTCACGCGTCCGAAGCGTGGCCCGAATAACTTCGCCGCTGTGAGCGTAATAAATAAAATCGCCAACAACATGTAGAAGCCGCTTGCGAGTCGGGCAGCGTCGTGGAGTGGCAAAATAGGCGAGAACGCCTTTGCGAACACCGCCGCCGTCCAATAGTACAAGGGAGGGCGATCCAAGTAAGGGTCGCCCGCGAGTGTCGGCACCAACCACTGACCGGATCGGAGCATGTCAAAGGCCACGCCAAAGGTTTGCGGCTCCTGAGGTTTCCACGGATCGTGGCCGATCAAGCCGGGCAGCAACCAGCACACCACCACCAACAGGAATAGCATCGTCTTGGTGGGGGTGGCCGTGCCGTTAAATTCTAGGGAGTAGTCAACGGATTTCGGCTTATTTGCCGCCACGGTCACGAGGCAAACCTTCCGCTCAAGAGCGGGTCTCAACCATCTTAATCAGCGGGCCAGCCTGCGGCCCTGCATTTGGATATTTACCGTTCTGTAAACGAAGCTGCTGCTTCGACATCAACACAAATTGTTTCTTGCCCGTCATTGGATTTTTTGCGTATATCGTCAGCAGCAACGCTGCCGCAATTGTCAGCAGTGGGGTACACGCGGGTCTGCGTTGCATCTTTTTCATTTTCAACCCTTCCAGGTCATCCAGAAAGCAAAAAGGCAGCCGAAGCTGCCTTTTAGTGTATCAAGAAGCGTCTATTTAAGCGCGTATTTCTGACGGAATTTCTCAACTCGCCCAGCGGTATCGACGATCTTCTGTTTGCCGGTATAGAATGGGTGGCAGTTGGAGCACACCTCAACGTGCAAGTCTTTCCCCATCGTTGAACTGGTCATAAACTTGTTGCCACAACTGCAGGTGACGTTGATTTCTTTATAATCGGGGTGGATGCCGGTTTTCATGTCTAAGTCCTTTGTGAATGGCGTTACGGCGATTGTGGTCGTAACTCAGCTTTGTATTATCACCTATAACGGCTTCGAACTCAAGTTGGCATCAGCGTTCCGCGGGTCATCGGCCTGCAACGACCGTGGATATTGGCTCCCAGACCATGCCTTGCCAGCCGCCGCTCTGGTATTGCCTCGTGGCAAGCGTTTTGAATGTCCGTCAGATCGCTACCCGTTAGTTCAGGCGTTACCAACAATAACGCCCATTGGTTTACTATCCTGATTCAGGCAATCCATAGACCGTTTCTGCAATGATCTTCCGTCAGTTATTTGATCAAGACTCCGGCACTTATACCTATCTGCTCGCCGCCCGCGCGGGTGGCGAGGCGTTGCTGATCGATCCCGTATTGGAGCGCGTCGATCAATATCTGCAACTCATCGACGAACTAGAACTCAAGTTGGTGATAGCGCTGGACACCCACGTCCATGCAGATCACATTACGGCCCTTGGAAAGTTGCGCGATCGTACCGGATGTCCGACTTTAATGGGCGAATTCAGCAAGGCCACTTGTGTATCGGCGCAGATCAAAGATGGCGAGACGATCAACATGGGGGGTATCAAGTTGCGCGGCCTCTATACACCCGGCCACAGCGACGACTCGTTTAGTTTGGTGATGGCGGACCGGGTTTTTACCGGCGACACGTTGTTGATACGCGGTACGGGCCGCACGGATTTTCAGAATGGCGATCCGCTAGCCGCCTATGACAGCCTGTTCAACAAGCTGCTCAAGTTACCGGACGAGACACTGGTTTATCCCGGCCACGATTACAAAGGCTGGACGGTTTCCACCATCGGCGAGGAAAAGCGCCACAACCCGCGCCTGCAAGTTGCGAACGCAGCGCAGTACGCCGCGATTATGAATAATCTACATTTGCCCAGCCCTAAGATGATGGACGTGGCCATTCCGGCGAATCTTGGCTGCGGCAAGATTTAATCTCTCCGGACTCAATTCCCCGTGGCTTGCCACGAGAGTTTTTTTGGTTTGGGTGTTTGATACCCCGCTGCTTGCGGCGGGGTAATTCATTTCGCTTCAAAGAAAATTTGCGGACACTACGCCAAACGGCGTGAAGCGCGCTTCAATGTGATCGCCCGGCTTGATGCGATATTGTTTGGTGAACGAGCCGGACATGACGCACATGCCCCCTTCCAGCGTCAAATCATATTCAGCAAGCTTGTTGGCGAGCCAGGTTACGGACGCAACCGGATCGCCCATCACTTCCGCCCCGCTGGCTTTTTCTTGCAGAACGCTGTTCAAAAACACCTCAACATATGCCTCGGAGAGCCGCATGGATACTTGTCCCCTTTTTGGGATTGGCTCCCAGGCCGATTGTGTAGCCGTGACAAAATGCTTTTGCTGCGCGTTATCCGCCATGGCCAAGGGCAAATCTTTGAACTCACCGCGACGCTCGACAATCTCCAGTGCGGGCGCCACGGCGGCGATCGCGGCGCGGGTTTGCTCTAAAGTTACGCCGGGGCCACGCAAGGTTTGACCTATGGTGATGCAAAGTTCATTTTCAACGGAGGGCTCAATCAGATCGGCAAACTTGAGCGTCACCGCGCTGTCAAGATGACCGCTGTCAAACAACACGCCGAATACCGGCTGATGCACGCCCATTTGCTGCTGCATCGCCTTAGCCGTCACGCCCACTTTCCAGCCCGCTTGCCGTTCCCCGGCCGCGATGCGCCGCCGCGTGACAGCGAGGTTGACGCGATAAGCATCATCTAACGATAACTTGCCGTGCAGGCCAGCGGGATAAAAGTCGCCGCGTTGTAGGTGCTCCCAAACTAGCTCAATAATGGCGTCAAGCTGCATGTTCAAAGTGTGTATTGCGGTCATGGATAAACTCGTGCAAGCTTAACACGTGTTTTAGCTAGGGAGATTGCCATGAAATTTGTCCGTCGTTTAGCCTCAATCATATTAACCCCGCTGGCGTTACTCGCCACGCAGTATGCCCAAGCCGATCTCGTTAGCAGCAAAGATCTGCCCATGGCGCTCGCCATGGAAGCGGCTGCGGAAGCGGTGGCGGCGTGCGAAAAATCGAACTATCGCGTCACGGTTACCGTGCTGGATCGCGCTGGCCAAACCCGCGTTATTCTCAAGGGCGACAACGCCACGCCGCACACCCTCGACAGCAGCCGCGGTAAAGCTTACACCGTGGTCACGCTTGGGCCTATTTTGAAGATGTACACCAGCGGCGACATCGCTACGCGAATACGTGAAAATCCCGCCGCAGCGGGCTTGAGCGCGATTCCTGGATTGGTGTTTTTGACCGGTGGCATGGCGATCAAGTCCGGAGATGAAATAATCGCCGGCATCGGCGTTGGCGGCGCGCCCGGCGGCAATCTCGACGAAGTTTGCGCCAAGGCGGGTATCGACAAAATTAAAGATCGCTTAGAACACTAGATAGTGTAGTCACGAGATAATATTTTAGGTATAAGTTCCAAGCCATCCAGCTTTATGAGAGGATTGGCTATGGTTTCAGCGCATCGACGTCACGATATAGCGGATAAAGTCTGGGCAGTTTTAGAGCCGCATTTACCTGGCCGCGAGGGTGTTTAGGGTGGAATCGCTCAGGACAATCGAAAATTTATCAACGCGGTGTTCTGGATACTACGCCGTGGCGCGATTTGCCGCCGGATTACGGTGGATGGAGCAATACGCAGCGTCGATTTATTCGCTG
>JBDSJK010000242.1:0-19113 GCA_039917535.1 Burkholderiales bacterium | reverse complement strand
ATCATCAGCTTAACTGACCTTGTTGCCGCTAGGGTTGTTCATGATAACTGGAATACGCACTAAAGCGATTGCAAGATTTTCTTAGTTACGTCGCTAACGCTGGGCAAGCTATTGTCCATCAACTGTTGCAAACGCATCACCACCACTTTGTCAGCACGCACAAAATATCCACCGTGGTGTATCCCGGGCGTCCCCACCGGAATAAAAACCTCCGGCTCGCGAGTGAATATCATGCTTGCAGGGCCCAACACGATCATGGGTAGTTCAGTAAGCGGAGGCGTGCGCGCCGAGCTGAGACTTGAAACCCACACCAGCGCGTCCACCTCATTGGCCGCGATCAACTCTTCGGCGCCGTAGCGGTACGGGTCGTAATCGAGGCCCTGTTTGCCGTAACGTGAGCGCAGCGGAAAACCGGTCTGCCAGGTTTGCACGCTGTTGCTGGAAAAATCACCATCGCTCCCACCGAGCGGTAAGCCAACGCAGCGCGTGTCGCGATTGATATCCTTAATGAGTTCCGCCAGCGTTTGCAGCGTCAGCTCCGCGTGATTAAAGTTGAAATCCGCCGCCGACCAGGCAATCACGCCATAGCGCGCTGCACGCAGTCTCGCCGCAAGCTCTTGCAGCTGCGCGATGTCGGAGTCGGCTAGGCGGCTCGCATCCAGAGACTGGTCATTGACCAAGGCACGCAGCGCGGCGACTAAAATTGGCAACGAGCGATGCTCGCAGTGTAGACGTTTCGGCACGCTGACGTGAGCGGGAATGGCGGCATCGAGTCCTTCTACCTCGCCAAGAAAAACAACTTGCCGGTATGCGGGATCAGCGCCAAACATCGTCAGCGCAGGCCAGACGGCGCGCTCTAAAAAGCGCGGAAAACGCTGCACTGCGCCAGCGCCAATGACCAACACAAAGTCGGCTCTATTTTTCACTTCCGCAAGCGTGCAGGTGATCCAACCGCTGTTTTGCAGCGTCAGCAAATTGCGTAATTTTGCGTCCATATTCATATGATCGACCACCGCGCCGATGCGATCCGCCAACTCAAGCATTGCGCGCGCGCCGGCGACATCGGTGCCCAGGCCGCCTATCAGTGGCGCTTGCGAGGAGGACAATAGCTGTGAGGCAGCAAGGACGGCATTCTCCAGGGTGGTTGCCCTGCCAGCCACGCGTGGCGCGGCCTCTGGCGTGGTGCTGCTAAGCAGTGGGAACGCATTGCGGCTGATGCTGCAACCATTTTGACTGACTTTGAGTCCCTCTCGCAGGCGCGTGAGTACGAGATCGTCACAGGCCAAACCGCAGAACGGGCAAGTAACGTTGGTTATTGTTTCGCTAGCGGTGTCGGACATAATGGAAGTAGGGTAGCCAAGTTGCGATGGTAACAAGGAACGCGTCATGTAGGCCAGCCCGGCTCCACCGGCAAATTGACCATTTGGTATAGTTACGCGTTACCGTTCACAAATGTACCCATGAGTGCGTTGCTTCCTGATCAAGTGACCGTCACCGCGCCGGCGCGGTTGCATCTGGGTTTCGTCGATCTGAATCCGCCGACCGGGCGGCGCTTTGGCAGCCTTGGTTTAGCGCTGGATGCGCCACACTGTGTGGTGCGCGCATTTCGCGGCATGCTGGAGCACCGCGATGCCGCTGCGTCGCAGGTTAAGGCCACACAACACGTGGCAGCGTTGCGCACGGCATATTCGCTGTCAGCCGAGGTGAATGTGGAAGTCATGGAAGCCATTCCCGTCCACTGTGGCCTCGGTTCCGGCACCCAACTCGGTATGGCGGTTGGCACAGCGGTGTCGCGCCTCACGGGCCTCGATCTGAGCGCCGTCGATATACGTCAAAAGCTTGCCCGCGGTGCCCGCTCCGGCATCGGCATTGGCGCCTTTGCGCAAGGGGGATTTTTGGTGGATGGCGGCCACGGCGCAACCACCAGCCTGCCGCCGATCACCAGCCGCGTGGCATTCCCCGATCATTGGCGCGTGTTGTTGATTTTCGATGAAACCTTTCAGGGACTGTCTGGTGCTGAGGAGGGCGCTGCGTTTCGCACTTTGCCGAGTTTTCCCGAGACGCTGTCGGCCCACCTATGTCGCCTGGTGATGACGCGCATCTTGCCCGGCCTGGCCGAAGCGAACATGAGCGAATTCGGCCCGGCCGTCACTGAAGTACAGCGTTTGGTAGGCGATCATTTTGCGCCCGCGCAAGGAGGCCGTTTTGCTAGCGCCGCCGTGGCGAACGCATTGGCGTGGCTCGAGGCGCGCGGCGCGCAGTGCGTAGGACAAAGCTCTTGGGGACCTACTGGCTTCGCCATGCTGGAATCCGAGCAACAGGCGCAGCAACTTGCGCGCGATGCAGCGACACAACAGCAAGGATTGCGCTTTGTAATAGCGCGCGGTCGCAACGAGCCGGCCGGCGTTCAAATTCAAGCGGCTGAAAGTGCGGCCGCGACGATCCTGCCACTAACCCGAAATTAATTAATGAAGACTAGGTAAAATGGAAAAGCCCTTTATTTTGCACTTGTTCACCGCAACGCCCAACGCCAGTCCGTTCGATATCAACATGGCCTATGACGCGGGTTACAACGCCGTGGTGCCCTATGGCAACGTCACGCTCGAGCAGATCGCCGCGCTGACTCAGGACGCGATTTTTTCGCGCGGGCCGAAAGGCGTGAAGCGCACGGGGATTTTTATCGGTGGCCGCGAAATCGGCCTTGCCGCCGACATGTTGGATGCGGCCAAGCGCGCCATGGTGCCGCCGTTTGAAGTATCGGTGTTTGCCGATCCCAGCGGCGCGTTTACTACCGCTGCGGGCATGGTCGCGTGTGTCGAGCAACAGCTCAAAAAAGTACATCAGACAACGCTCGCCGGCAAAAATATTGTCGTGCTCGCCGGCACCGGGCCGGTCGGTGCAGCGGCGGCGGTGCTGGCGTCGCAGGCCAGAGCACACGTGTGGATCGCCAGTCACACCAGCGCGGCACGCGCGCGCATGACCAGCGAAGTCGTGAACGCGCGTTACGGCGCGAACACGCAACCCGGCGATGCCAGTGCGGATAATGCGAAGCGCGCGATGATCCAAAACGCAGACATTATTCTCGGCGCGGCAAAAGCGGGCGTTCAAGTTTTAAGCGCACAAGAACTTGTCCATGCGAAAAAATTACTGGTTGTGGCGGACGTGAACGCCGTGCCACCTTCAGGCATCGAGGGCGTGGCGATGATGGACAACGGCACGCCGCTCGCCGCCGGCTCCGGTAAAGCCGTCGCCGTCGGAGCACTCGCGATCGGCAACATAAAATATCAAACTCAGCGCGGCTTACTGGAAACGATGATCGCGGCGGAGAACCCGCTGTACATCGATTTTCGCGATGCGTTCGCCGCGGCGCGCAAGTTGACTGCGTAATGTCGGGATTGTTGATCGCCGCCATTGCTGGCCGCATGCTGGCCGCCTCGGCACAACGCGGCGGTTACAAAGTCGCTGTGCTTGATCTGTTCAACGACCTCGACACGCGCCAAATTGCGCCACACTCTCAAAAAGTACCCGGCCACGAACAAGGACTAGCGCGCTTCTCAGGGAATGCCTTGCTGGAGGCCGCACGGGTATTGGCGCCTGGCGATGTTTATTCTGGAGTCGTGTACGGGTCTGGATTTGAAGACGATACGGAGCTACTGCGCGAGTTGACGCTGGGCCGTAGACTTTATGGCAATTCCATGGCCGTGATTGAACGCATCAAGGACCCGCGCCAATTTTTTGCGCTGCTTGATGAACTTACGATTCCCCATCCCGATATTGCGTTTTCTCCTCCACTAAACAGCGACGGCTGGCTCGCTAAGAAAATCGGTGGCAGCGGCGGCGCGCATGTGGTTGCCGTATCTCGTATACGAGGCGATGCGGACGGACGTTACTATCAGCGCTATTGCGCCGGCACGAATTACTCCGTATCGTTTCTTGCCAACGGCAAGCGCGCGCTGATCGTTGGTTTTAATGAACCGTGGAGCCTTGCGCTGGGCGATTGGCCCTATTGCTATCTCGGTGCGATCAACCACGCCAACTTGCCTATTCGCATCGTCGACCGTATTCAGGGCCAGCTCGATCGGCTCGTAAACGCAACCGGCTTGCTCGGACTCAACGGATTGGATTTCATCGTTGCTGGCGACGATTATTTTGTGATTGAGGTGAATCCGCGTCCTTCGGGAACCTTGGATCTGTACGATGAAGATTGCGCTAAAGGCCTATTCCACTGGCATCTTCAAGCAAGCGACGGCATCTTGCCCGAGACTTTATTTCTGAATAAAACGATCCGCGCTCACGCGGTGGTGTACACCCTACAGCCGTTCACGTTGAGCAACAAAATCCATTGGCCTGACTGGTGCAGCGACATTCCGGAACCGGGCACCGCGTTCGCAGCGCGTATGCCCGTTTGCATGATCCACGCCGAAGGCGTCGACCACGATAGTGTCAAAAAACTCATACACATGCGGCGTAAAACCGCCTGGCATCACATTCAAAAACAGGCAGAGTAACTATGCAAAAATTAGAACATCCAACCTGGCCGAGTGTTAACGGACTGACCCAGCCGCTGGTTGAGGAATTAAAAAATCAAGCCGATGCATTGCGGCTGCGCATTGAGACCTTAAGCAACGGCACGACGTTGATCGACGCGGGCATCCATGCCATCGGCGGCCTGGAAGCAGGCCGCCGTATCGCCGAAATCTGCATGGGTGGACTGGGATTCGTGTCGCTGCAAACGGGTACTGGGCGCTGGCCTATCTCGCTTAGCGTTGATGCGACGAATCCGGTGCTGGCGTGTCTCGGCAGTCAGTACGCGGGATGGAGTTTGTCACACGGCGAAGGCAAGGGTGCGTTCCGTGCATTGGCTTCGGGCCCCGGCCGCGCGCTAGCGCTTAAGGAAGAATTATTCAGCGAATTGGGTTACCGCGACGCAGCAACATCCACCTGTTTTGTACTCGAAGTCGACAGCCATCCGCCCTTGGAAATCATCGCCAAAGTCGCGCGGGATTGCGGCGTGGCGCCAGAACGGTTGACGTTTATCCTCACGCCAACTCGCAGCCTCGCCGGCGTGGTGCAAATCGTTGCGAGGGTATTGGAAGTCGCGCTGCATAAAGTTCACGCGCTGGGTTTTCCACTGGGGCAAATTATCGACGGTGCCGGCACGGCACCGCTGCCGCCACCGGCAAAAGATTTCATCATCAGCATGGGCCGCACTAATGACGCGATTTTATTTGGCGGCCGTGTGCAGCTCTACGTGGATTGCAGCGACGCAGACGCGCGCGATCTAGCCGAGAAGTTGCCCGCGTCGGCATCGCGGGATTACGGCGAGTCATTTGCGCAAATATTTAAAGCGGTTGAGTACGATTTCTATAAAATTGACCCGATGCTGTTTGCGCCGGCGGAAGTAATCGTCTCGACGCTTAAGGGCGGCAAAACTTTCCGCGCGGGCAAGATTAACGAAACCTTGTTGGAAAGTTCGTTTTCGTAATGCGCATTGCGATTTTCACAGACGCCGCGGGTTGGCACGGTCGCGAGCTCAAGCGGGCCGCCAAGATGCGTGGTGTGGAGGTGCGCTATGTATCGCTGAGTGATTGCTACTTCGATTTGTCGCTGCGTCGTAGTCTTTTTATTCCGGGTTTTGAATCGCACTTACCCGATGCAGCTTTCGTCCGTGCGATTCCCGCCGGCAGTTTTGAACAAGTGACGCTGCGCTTGAGTTTGTTGCACGCACTGCGAGAACTCGGCGTCACCATTTACAACGACGCGCGCTCTATTGAGAAAAGCGTCGATAAGGCGATGACCAGTTTTCTTCTGCACCACCGGGGAATCGCTACGCCATTGACGTGGGTAACGGAGCAATCCACAACCGCGCGAAGGATCATGCTTAAGGCAACGGCAAGCGGCCAGGAGCTAGTATTAAAGCCGC
Organism: Burkholderiales bacterium; assembly: GCA_039917535.1. Lineage (GTDB taxonomy): Bacteria > Pseudomonadota > Gammaproteobacteria > Burkholderiales > JALYOK01 > JBDSJK01. The sequence goes on along the minus strand of JBDSJK010000242.1, from coordinate 13,190 downwards.
TGTTCGGTGCACAGGGCGAGGGACTGGCGCGCCTGTCGGCGGGTATGACGTTGCCTAATCTCGAATCCTATCAAGGCGTGGCCTACCTGCAACGTTTCGTCGACGCAAAGCAAAAAGACTGGCACGACTGGCGGGTGTTTGTCGTCGGCGGCCAGGCGATTGCGGCGATGCAACGCCACGGCAAAAGCTGGATTAACAACGTGGCGCAGGGCGCGCGCTGCGAGCCGGCGGCGCTGGATTCCGAACTCGCTTCGTTGGCGGAGCGGGCATCGCACGCACTAGACATGGACTACGCAGGCGTCGATCTGATGCGAGACCACGAAGGCAAAGCTTGTGTGATCGAGGTGAACGGCATCCCGGCTTGGAAGGGGTTGCAAAGCGTCACGGATGTGAGCATTGCGCGATGTTTGATCAACGATCTGCTTGATCGGCGTTTGGCGCGCCAACAAAGAGCTAAGGTGTAGGGTGTGCATCGCGCACGCAGATTCATTCCGACGCCTAACCCGCGTGCGCATTGCTCGCCCTACGAGCCCTTAGCGTCGCATACCAAGTGAATAACGATACGCACACACTTGAACACTTAGTTCGCCGCGCCTGCGCGCTAGATGTGCAAGCGCTCAAGCCGGGCAATGTCAGCGTAGATTCACCTGGCCACGGCATGAATGCGAACGATTTTTTGCGCAGCGCGACCGCCCTCGCCGCGCCCATCACCGCGCCAAATTTATCGGTCGGAGAACGAATTTTTCGCGCCGTGGAAGCCACCCAAGCCGTGGTGTCTTGCAACACCAACCTCGGCATAATCTTGTTGCTTGCGCCGCTAGTTCAAGCAGCGCTGTCCGGCGCATCGCAGTTGCGCGACAATCTCGCGTCCGTGTTGTTCGGGCTTAGCCAAAGCGACGCCGATTGGGCTTACCGCGCAATCCGGCTAGCTAAACCCGGGGGCCTGGGCGAGGTGGCTCGACATGATGTTGCGCAGCAGCCGCAAGTAACACTGCGCGCGGCGATGCAGGAAGCGGCGTCTCGAGATCAGATCGCTGCGCTTTATGTGACGGATTATCGCTTGCTGTTTGAGCGGGGGCTGCCTGCCTGGGTTCGGGCGATGCAGCAATGGGGTTCGCCAAAATGGGCGACGACGGCGGTGTTTCTAGATTACCTGGCTCACGTGCCGGACAGCCTCATTGCGCGCAAATTGGGGGGCGCACAAAGTCAGCGCGTGACCGACGCGGCCAAGCCTATCTGGCAAGCGTTTCACATGGCTGGAGAACCAAGCCAGATGCGGACCTCACTCTTGGTGTGGGACCAGGAATTAAAACAAGCTGAGCTGAATCCCGGCACTACCGCCGACATAACGGTGGCGACTGTGTTCCTGGCGAGCTTGCAAGATATGTACCAGCCGATTTACACTGATACGGCATAGAAACAATAAATACCCAAGGAAGCCATTCGCTTCCGTTTTCAAACCCAGTAAAGAGGAGATTCAAGATGGCAAAAATTGATCGCGTTATGGTAGGCGAATCCCTGAAGGGCGATGGCAACGAAGTCGCGCACATTGACTTGATTATCGGCCCACGCGGCAGCGCGGCGGAAACCGCATTCTGCAACAGCCTGACCAACAATAAAGACGGCTTTACGTCGCTGTTAGCCTTGGTTGCGCCTAACTTGCAGTGCAAGCCCAACACTGTGATGTTCAATAAAGTCACCATCAAAGGTGCGGAACAAGCGGTGCAAATGTTTGGTCCCGCCCAGCGCGCGGTTGCCATGGCCGTGACGGATTGCGTGGCCGATGGATCGATCCCCGCCGACGAAGCCGATGACCTGTTCATCTGCGTCGGCGTATTCATCCACTGGCTGGCCAAAGATCACGCCAAGATCCAAGATTACAACTACGAAGCCACCAAAGAAGCCCTCAAGCGCGCCATTGCCGGCGAACCTAAAGCCGCGGAAGTCACTGCGAAGAAGGGGACGTCTGACCATCCGTTTCAGGCGCACAAGTAAGCTACACTTTGCTGTGAACAAAACGGCGTCCCTGCGGCGCCGTTTTTTTTGCTTGGCTTTGCAACTACCTGCCCTGAAAGCCAATCCCAGCGCGGTGCCTGGCTTATGCCCTGCCACGAGCGTCTGTTCACGCGGCTTCTAGCAAGGTAGCGTTTCATGTTTCGCGCTGGTGGACCGGCACTGCATGAGCGATAATCTGTCGCAATTTCTTTGCTTGCTCATGCTATGTTTGCCACTAATCCTATTCGCTACTCCTCAATAGCCATGCTGTTACATTGGCTGATGGCTGTGTTAATTGTTGCCAATTTAGCGCTGGGCTTGACCATGGTGGATTTGAGCTTGTCACCGCAAAAATTGAAATATTTTTCCTGGCATAAGTGGATCGGCGTGACGATATTTTTGCTGGTGTGGTTGCGCATGGCGTGGCGCATGGCGCATCCGGCGCCGCCGTTACCACGACATCTTCCGAGATGGCAATTGCACGCGGCGCACGTCTCGCACATCGTGCTGTATGTGCTGATGTTCATCATTCCATTGTCCGGCTGGCTGTACAGTTCGGCGGCGGGCAAGCAGGTCGTTTATCTGGGCCTGTTGCCGTTGCCGGATTTGGTGTCGGCCGACAAAGGCTTGGCGGACTCACTCAAGCTCGTCCACGAAATTCTAAACTATGCGTTAATGACGTTGCTCTCATTACATGTTTTGACCGCGCTTAAACATCATTTCTTAGACCGCGACGACATACTGACGCGGATGTTGCCATTTCTTTCAAGAAGGTAAGAAACTATGATCCATTTTTTGAAGGTACTTTTCCTAACCAGCGCCGGGTTTTTTGTAGCCACAGCGCATGCGCAACAAACGCTGGCAGCGGAGAAAAGTGAACTACGTTTTTCCGGTAAGCAAATGAATGTCGCCCAGGACGGCAAGTTCAAAAAATTCACCGCCAAGCTGAATCTCGACGCGAAAAAACCCGATGCGACCCGCGCGGAGTTGGTGATTGATATCAACAGTATCGACCTGGGAAGTGACGAAGCCAACGAGGAAGTTAAGCGCCCCTCGTGGTTTGATGTCGCGACCCACCCGCAGGCCAAGTTCGTGTCCACGTCTGTGAAGGCCGGCGCGGGCGGAAAGTTCGAGATGCGCGGCAAGCTGACCGTTAAAGGTATTACCAAGGATGTCGTTGTGCCGTTCACCTTGAAGGAGGCGTCTGGCATCATCACGGCGGAAGGCGCGATTGAATTGAAGCGTTTAGATTTCAAAGTGGGCGATGGCGTGTGGGCCGATCTTGAAACCGTCGCCAATGAGGTGAAAATTCAATTCAAACTCGCCGCCACAGGCGCACCCGCAAAGTGACGAGCGACCCTGCCTCATTTCACATGAGCCCGGACGACTTTCGTCGTCACGGCAAAGAAGTCGTCGATTGGATTGCCGATTACTATGAGCGCGTCGAGACGCTACCTGTTCTATCACAGGTGAAGCCCGGTGATATCCGCGCCGCGCTGCCGCTCAGTCCACCGCAACAGGGTGAGCCATTTGCCGCGATGCTTGCAGATATTGATCGCGTTATCCTGCCCGGCGTGACGCATTGGCAGTCACCCAATTTCTACGCCTATTTTCCGGCGAACACGTCTATGCCTGCGATCTTGGGCGAAATGTTGTCGGCCGGTTTGGGTGTGCAGGGCATGTTGTGGGCCACCAGCCCCGCCTGTACGGAACTGGAAACCCATGTGCTGGACTGGCTTGCCGATATGTTGGAGCTTCCGGTGAAGTTCAAATCGACGGGGCAGGGCGGCGGCGTGATTCAAGATACGGCCTCCAGCGCAGCGTTGTGCGCCGTGCTTGCGGCGCGTGAGCGAGCCACGCAATTTGTCAGCAACGAGCAAGGTTGCGACGGCAAGCTCGTGGCCTACACGTCTAGCCAGGCCCATTCCTCCATCGAGAAAGCGGTGAAAGTGGCCGGCCTGGGTCGAGCGAACTTGCGGCTCATCGACGTGGACGAGCGCTACGCCATGCGCGCCGATCTGTTGCAGGCCCAAATTCGCAAAGATCGCGCCGCGGGCCTCATTCCTTGTTTTGTCAGCGCGACCATGGGGACGACATCGTCGAACGGGCTCGATCCGCTGCGCGCCATCGGTGAGAGTTGCCGTGCGGAGAATATCTGGCTACACGTCGATGGTGCCATGGCGGGCACTGCGGCATTGTGCCCCGAATTTCGCACCATCCAGGACGGCCTGGAATTCGCCGACAGCTACTGCTTCAATCCGCACAAATGGATGTTCACCAATTTCGACTGCGATTGTTTTTACGTCGCCGATCGCGCGGCGCTCATCAAAACGCTGAGCATTCTGCCGGAATTTTTGCGCAACCAAGCCACGGAGTCCGGCGCGGTCATTGACTACCGCGATTGGCACGTCCCGCTCGGGCGGCGCTTCCGCTCACTCAAGTTGTGGTTCGTGATCCGCCATTACGGTGTGGAAGGATTACAGCATCACATTCGCGAACATGTGCGTCTAGCGCAGGCCTTCGCTGGCTGGGTCAAAGCCTCAGCGGATTTTGAAATGGCTGTCCCGGCGCCGCTTAACCTAGTGTGCTTTCGCCATCGCGGCGGAGATGAATTCAATAAATCATTGTTGCAACGGCTCAATGTCGGCGGCGAAATGTATCTCACCCACACGGTACTTGCCGGGCGTTACACGCTGCGCTTGTGCGTTGGTCAAACCCATACAGAAATGCGCCACGTAGAATCGGCTTGGAAGCGCATTCAGGCTGCAGCCCAGTCACAGAGCGCAGTCTAGCCATGGCATCCCTGTGAGGCAATAAGGACGCGGCGTTCCGGCTAAGGTAGAATTCGAATCTGCCACGCCTTGTATTGCCTGAAGAGCCATTAGAAAACCGATAGGCAAGGGAGAAACTCTATGTGGATGACAGCGCGAGCAAAACCGATCTTGGTCGCGATTTTCGTGCATGCGTTACTGTTTGTGATGAAAGCGGGCAACGCTCAAGAAGTCGTACTCAAAATTCATCACTTTGTGCCGCCGAGGGCCGCCTTGCAGGTCAAGATATTGATTCCCTGGACGGAAAAGATCACGAAGGAATCCGCTGGACGCATCAAATTTCAGATTTATCCCGCCATGCAATTAGGAGGCACAGCGCCGCAGTTGCTCGACCAAGCACGCGACGGCATCGCCGACATTGTCTGGGCGGTACCGGGGTTTTCGGCGGGGCGCTACCCGGCGTTCGAAGTCATCGAATTACCCTTCATGACCAAAACCGCTCGCGGTTCCAGCCGTGCGCTGTGGGAATACGTCGCGAGCAACAAGATCGCCGAGACGGAGTTCAAAGACGTTAAGCTGCTGGCCACCCATGTCCACGATCGTGGCCTATTTCATATGGTGGCTAAGCCTATTCGCAGCGCAGCGGACCTAAAAGGTCAAAAAGTCCGCGCCGGTACGCGCTATACCACTAAGATGCTCGCGCTGTTGGGCGCGACGCCCGTGGGTATGCCGCAACCGCAGATTGCCGACGCATTGTCGAAAGGCGTGATCGATGGCTGTGTGTTGCCTTGGGAGATTGTGCCAGCCAGCAAAGTGCACGAGCTGGTTAAGTTTCATAGCGAACCCGATCCCCAGAGCCGCGCCCTGTATGCCACAGCGTTTGTCCTGGCGATGAATCCCGCGAAATATGCGAGCCTTCCCGCTGACTTGAGGAAGATCATAGACAACAACAGCGGTGCCGAACTAAGCACCCAAATGGGAAAAGTTTGGGATGACGCCGCCGCGCCTAACCGCAAATTGGCGGAACAAATCGGCAATCAGATCAACATTATTCCACTCGCCGAATTGCAGCATTGGCAGAAGATTGTGGCCCCCGTGACCGACGATTGGGTAAAAGAAGTGACCGCAAAAGGGCGAGACGGCAACGCATTGTTGCAGAGTGCAAAACAACTTGTGCAACAGTACGACGCTGAATGACTGGCCAGTTCCGCATGATTGCGGCAAAATATTTAAAGAACAATGATGGAAAAAATAGATCTACCGGGTAACGAGTGCGAGACGATACCCAAGATACTAAGTCACGGCGCCGGTAAGCTCGTGCGTACGCTCACCACTGTGCTTGCTTGCGCTGGCGCGCTGGTGCTATTCGCGATGGCGATTATGTCAGTGACTAGCATTTTCGGCCGCGTGGTGTTTTCAAAACCCATCCAGGGGGACTACGAACTCGCACAAGTCATGGTCGCTGCCGCCGTTGCGCTATTCTTGCCCTATTGTCACATGCGCCGCGCTCACATTTTCGTTGATTTTTTCACGGCTAAATTTTCTTCTCGCGTTCGCCATGGCTTGGACGCTCTAGCAGGCTTATTGCTGGCGCTCTGCGCCGCGTTGCTGACGGTGCAACTAACTCACGGTATGTTCGACATGCGCGAAGCGGGCGAACAAACCATGATTCTTGGCTTCCCCGTATGGATTGCCTACATTGCGCTGGTGGTTTCTTTTGCGGTACTGGCCATTACCGCAGCCTTTCTTGCCTGGACTGACCTCAGCGCGGCAAGGCGACCCGCATGACCGGCATACAGTTTGGCATGCTGATGTTCGGCTTCATGCTGTTGTTGATGGCGTTGCGCGTACACATCGCCATCGCGATGATCATCACCGGCATCATTGGCTATGCCACACTGGCCGGCTGGAGTCCGCTGCTGGCGCATCTCAAGACCAACGTCTATGCCCGCTACTCCAATTATGAATTGTCGGTGATTCCGTTGTACTTGTTGATGGGTACATTCGCGGCGCGCGGCGGCTTGTCAAAATCGCTGTTTGATGTGGCGGCGGCATTCATTGGGCACTGGCGCGGCGGCCTCGCCATGAGCGCCGTGGGCGCCTGTGCGGGGTTTGGTGCAATCTGCGGATCATCCCTTGCTACGGCGGCCACCATGGGCCGAGTTGCCTTGCCCGAACTGCGCCGCTACAACTATTCACCGCGGCTCGCCACGGGCACGCTGGCAGCAGGCGGCACCTTGGGAATCCTGATTCCGCCCTCGGTGCCGTTGGTGATTTACGCCATGCTCGCGGAACAAAACATCGCCAAACTTTACGCCGCCGCGATTATACCGGGCATCCTGGCCGCCATCGGTTACATGATCACTATCGCCATCGTCACGCGGCTGCAGCCCCTAGCGGGCCCGGCGGGACAACGAATAGGCTGGGCGCAACGTTGGCGCGCGGTGATCAATGTGTGGCCCGTTGCAGGGATATTTTTTTTGGTGATTGGCGGGATTTATCTCGGCTGGTTCACCCCGACCGAAGCCGCCGCGGTAGGCGCATTGCTGGCAGGCTTGACAGCATTTTTGCGCGGCGGGCTGCGCGCTAAGCAGTTCTTCGAGTGCTTGCTCTCCACCGCCGAATCCACCGCGATGATCTTCTTCATTTTGCTGGGCGCGGACGTGCTCAACTCGTTCCTCGCCCTGTCGCAAATGCCGATGGAATTGTCGACCTGGGTGCAAGGCCTGGGCGTGTCGCCGTTCTTGGTCATGCTCACGATCATCGCGGTCTACATCGTGCTGGGCTGCGTGATGGATAGTTTGTCCATGCTGCTGTTGACCATACCCATTCTGCTCCCGGTCGTGCTGGGATTGGATTTCTGGGGATTGGATACGGCCAGCAAAGCAATTTGGTTCGGCGTACTTGCTCTGGTGGTAGTTGAAATTGGCTTGATCCACCCGCCTGTCGGCATGAACATTTACATCATTAACAGCATCGCCAAGGACGTCCCCATGATTGAAACCGTCAAGGGCGTGTTGCCATTTCTCGCCTCCGATGCCGTGCGTGTGCTGCTGCTCATTATCTTTCCAACTATAAGCCTGTGGTTGGTGCGCCAGATGGGGTAGCGAATTGGCCGAGGGCAGAATGGTATTATTCAGGCTCAGTTGCGTTACATAAAGGCAGAAAACCAGTATGAACAAGATTTTCTCGAGCGCTAAAGCGGCGTTGGCGGACATCGCAAAAGACAATCAAACCATCGCCGTTGGCGGCTTTGGCCTGTGCGGCATACCTGAAGCGCTGATTGCTGCGCTGCGCGATTCCGGCGTCAAAAATCTCACCTGTATTTCCAATAACGCCGGTGTGGATGGTTTCGGTCTTGGCCTGCTGCTTGAGACGCGCCAGATCAAAAAAATGATTTCTTCTTACGTCGGTGAAAACAAAGAATTCGAGCGCCAATACCTCGCCGGGGAGCTAGAGCTTGAGTTCACGCCACAGGGCACGCTGGCGGAAAAGTTGCGCGCGGGTGGCGCCGGCATTCCGGCGTTTTTCACCCGTACCGGTGTCGGTACGCTGGTGGCCGAGGGGAAGGAAACCCGCGAGTTTGATGGCCAGGTTTACGTGATGGAGCGCGGGCTGAATCCCGATGTTGCACTGGTGAAAGCCCATACGGCAGACAAGTCCGGCAACCTGGTATTTCGCCGCACGGCGCGCAACTTTAATCCCGCCTGCGCCATGGCGGGCAAGATGACTGTGGTCGAAGTTGAACATTTAGTTGAAGTGGGCGAGATCGATCCGGACGACGTGCATTTGCCGGGCATTTATGTGCATCGCATCGTCGTCAACATAAACCCCGAGAAGCGCATCGAAAAGCGCACCCTCAGCGAAAAGAAGGCAGCCTAACATGGCCTGGACTCACGATCAGATGGCCGCGCGCGCGGCGCAAGAATTACACGATGGCTTCTACGTCAATCTCGGTATCGGCTTGCCGACCTTGGTAGCAAACCACGTGCGCAACGACATCGAAGTTTGGCTACAAAGCGAAAACGGTATGCTCGGTATTGGACCTTTTCCCACGGAAGACGAAGTGGATGCCGACCTCATCAACGCCGGCAAGCAAACCGTGACGACCATTCCCGGCTCGTCGATTTTCGGCTCCCACGATAGCTTCGCGATGATCCGCGGCGGTAAGATCAATCTCTCGATCCTCGGCGCCATGCAGGTGAGCGGGAAGGGCGACCTGGCCAACTGGATGATCCCCGGAAAAATGGTCAAAGGCATGGGCGGCGCGATGGACTTAGTTGCCGGCGTCGCGCGCGTGCTAGTGATGATGGAACACGTCGCAAAAAAGAAAGACGGCACGGAAGACTTGAAGATTCTGCCGTCATGCACCTTACCCCTCACGGGTGTCGGCGTGGTCAATCGCATCATCACGGATTTAGGTGTGATGGACGTGACGGCTGCCGGACTCAAGCTGACAGAGCTTGCTACCGGCGTGACCCGGGAGGAGATTCAGGCGAAGACCGGTGTTCCGCTTCTGTGAGGCCCGCGGGTTTTCAAACTAACCGTTCGTTATTTTTCAAAGATCGCCTTGCCAGGAGCCGCCCGCAACTTGGCTCGTGGCAGGGCATGGCCTGTCAGCCTATATCCACAAGCCTCCTAGGGCATTGCCTATGATTGTAGAGGTTGGTTATTGGGCGTACACAAAATTCTGAATAATGCTGCTCCCTTACTGTTCAAAGATACGGTATTCCACATAGCCGCGCTGGTTGGGAACCGTATCGCCGCAGTTTAGCTGATCGACTATCACGATTCCGAGGGCATGGAGCTGCTCAGCGTTGAGATATATTCCGCCAACGTGGCTTCGTTGCGGCTGCATACGAAGTTTTGAAATCACTGCGGCAAGCCTTTCGGCCTCATCGTTTTGTGCCGATAGAAACTGACGCATCCGCTTCGGTGGATTCTCCTCTTGGCGGTGCACATAGGCGAAGCATTTGCCCTTGCCATCGTCGTGCAGACTCTGGCCCACCAGCACTTCAAACCACCCCTCTTGATGGAAACTGGCATCATGGGCGCGCACGCAGCCCCGTCGATGCCCACCGCCACCACGGGGGAAGGATCGGGGAACGGGGAATTCTCTGGGAAGACGCTGCCGCTAGGCCGCCTCTCTGCCTTCGCGTCCAGTAGCTCACCCCGGCGCCGGGCACGGCGCTTGAGACTCGTAAGTTTCACGCTCTCGGTAATCGCTAAAACTTCTGACAACAGGCTAACCCTCGCGGCGTAGGACAGCAGCCCGACAAACTTGCCTTCCAGGTACTGAAGCTCAGGGCTGGTGCGTTGTTTCAAGATCAGCGCAAGTGGGCGAAGCGGGTGCGCGGGTCGTCGCAGTGCGGGCAGTGATACAGCCGCGGACTTGCAAGCGACAGGCGGACGAGCGGCGTGTGATAGACGATGCGATGATGGCCTTTGCGGGCCAGTCCCGCGCTACAGCGTGAGCAGTGGCTGGCGCTCAATGTATTCACTCACCGGGACATCAACGCAGGGCGATTTTATTTTTAAAAATCTTGGCGCGGAATAAACGCGCGCTGCATACCCCAGCCACAAGTCGCACCCAGCCTTGTTCTTGGCGAACTATGCCCGAACTGCCGCATCCCTATTGCCTCGTGGCTGGGGTGCATAGATTACGCGCAGGATTCGCCCTTTGGGGCAAAACTGAAAGGAGGTGCAGGGAGCAAGCGCTCATTGTAGAATACGGCACGTCGATTTCAGCAGCGTGAGCCCACGCGACAACCGTGCGCTGAGCGTGTGCTAAACAAAACATCATTTGCCGAGGAACAACCCATGACCGATTTATCAACCGCTAAAGCGTTCTCTGAAACACCTCTGTCTAATCGGGTTCGATTTGTTACGGCGGCTAGCCTGTTCGACGGCCATGATGCTTCGATCAACATCATGCGGCGCATCCTGCAGAGCATGGGCGCGGAGGTGATCCATCTCGGCCATGATCGCTCGGTCGAAGAAATCGTCACGGCTGCAGTTCAAGAAGACGTGCAGGGCATCGCCGTCAGCAGCTACCAGGGTGGGCACGTTGAATTTTTTCAGTACATGATCGATCTGCTTAAGGAACGCGGCGGAGCGCACATTAAGGTGTTTGGCGGCGGCGGCGGCGTCATTGTTCCGCAGGAGATCAAGGCGCTACAAGATTATGGCGTGGCCAAGATTTTCGCGCCCGAAGATGGCCAGCGGATGGGGTTGCAAGGAATGATCGCATCCATGATTTCCGCTTGCGACTTGGATCTTTCCAGCCATGCCCCCAAAAAATTGGAGGCGTTGCGCGGCGCCGATCTATCCAAACGCTGGCGATCCCTGGCGCAGTTGATTACGGCGCTGGAAAGCGGCAAAGTCGATCCTCATCTGCGTGAAGCGATGCTATCGGCGGCGGCCCTGGCAAAAACACCTACGTTCGGCGTGACGGGAACGGGCGGCGCGGGAAAAAGTTCGCTCACTGACGAACTCATCCGGCGCTTGCGCCTCGGCCACGACGACCAGTTGTCCATTGCGGTGATCTCGATCGATCCTTCGCGACGCAAGAGCGGTGGTGCGTTGCTTGGCGACCGAATTCGCATGAACGCGATTCACCCGTGGAGCGACGGCCCTCGGGTGTATATGCGCTCTCTCGCGACCCGCGCGTTGGGCGGCGAAATCAGCGGTGCGTTACCGGACGCGATCGCTGCGTGCAAGGCGTCGGGCTTTGACCTGGTCATTGTGGAAACCTCCGGCATAGGGCAGGGCGATGCCGCCATCGTTCCTCACGTGAATGCGAGTCTTTATGTGATGACGCCGGAATATGGTGCACCGAGCCAGCTCGAAAAAATCGACATGCTGGACTTTGCCGATTTCGTCGCCATCAACAAATTCGATCGCAAAGGCGCCGCCGATGCGTTGCGCGATGTCGCAAAACAAGTGCAGCGCAATCGTAGCGCGTTCACGAAATCGCCGGACGAAATGCCGGTCTATGGCACGATGGCATCGCGCTTTAACGATGACGGTGTGAGTGCGCTGTATCAGGCGTTGTTACCCAAGCTGAGAGAATTTGGACTGAAGGTCGGGGAGTCACGCTTACCCGCAGTCGACACCCGACATTCGACTAACCAAACGCCCATCGTGCCTCCACACCGTGTGCGCTACCTTGCGGAGATCGCCGATACGGTACGAGGCTACAAAAAGCACGCCCTGGAGCAGACACGCATTGCCCGTGAACGGCAACAACTACTGGAAGCAAAACGGTTGTTGGCGCTTGAGTGTAAAGAAAACAACGCCAATCTGGAGGGACTAGCTGCCGATCGCGATGCGCGGCTAGATGCCGTGAGCAAAAAGCTGCTCGCCATGTGGCCGGACATGCAAAAGTCTTATGCGGGCGACGAGTATGTTGTCAAAATTCGCGATAAGGAAATCCGCACCCAGCTCACTTACACCTCGCTATCCGGCAGCAAGGTGCGGAAAGTATCGTTGCCCAAATTTGAGGATCACGGCGAGATTCTCAAGTGGCTGCTGCTCGACAATGTGCCCGGCAGTTTTCCCTACACGGCCGGGGTGTTTGCATTCAAGCGCGAGAACGAAGACCCTACCCGAATGTTTGCGGGGGAGGGCGACGCTTTACGCACTAATCGGCGCTTCAAACTGTTGTCCGAAGGCATGCCAGCAAAACGCTTGTCGACGGCGTTTGATTCCGTCACGCTGTACGGCAACGACCCAGCGTTGCGCCCCGACATCTACGGCAAAGTCGGCAATTCCGGGGTATCCATCGCCACATTGGATGACATGAAAGTGCTGTATTCAGGCTTTGATCTTACGAGCCCCAACACCAGCGTGAGTATGACGATTAACGGACCGGCGCCGACGATATTGGCGATGTTTGTTAACACGGCCATCGATCAGCAAATGGACAAATTTCGCGCCGACAACAAGCGCGAACCCACCGATGACGAAGTAGCAAAAATCCGCGCCTGGGTGCTTGAGAACATGCGCGGCACGGTGCAGGCGGATATCCTCAAGGAAGATCAAGGCCAAAATACTTGCATTTTCTCAACGGAGTTTTCGTTGAAAGTAATGGGCGACATACAGGAATATTTCGTCCATCACAACGTGCGTAATTTTTATTCCGTGTCCATTTCGGGTTACCACATTGCCGAAGCTGGAGCGAATCCGATCTCGCAGCTTGCCTTCACGCTATCCAACGGCTTTACCTTCGTTGAAGCCTATTTGGCGCGGGGTATGCACATTGACGACTTTGCACAGAATCTGAGCTTTTTCTTCAGCAACGGCATGGATCCGGAGTATTGCGTCTTGGGCCGTGTTGCCCGGCGCATCTGGGCCACGACCTTGCGCGACAAGTATGGTGCCAACGAGCGGAGCCAAAAACTCAAGTACCATATTCAAACGTCG
>JBDSJK010000241.1:0-12403 GCA_039917535.1 Burkholderiales bacterium | reverse complement strand
AAAAGAGTAGGGTGGAATCGGCTACGCTCTGATTCCCCACATTAAGTTGTCGCGAATCAATACCTATGTCTCAACTAGATGCCCATGTTATGCGACTTACTGTGCACAAGACTCGTCTCCATGTCACGTATTTAGCCCGATAATCCTTTGCTTTGTGGGGTTCGAATGATAAACTATTGATTTTTATCAAACTAGTGGAGCCAAGCTAAATATGGCGTTAGAACGTACGTTTTCAATTATTAAGCCCGATGCCGTCGCCAAAAACGTGATCGGAGAGATATACACACGCTTCGAAAAAGCAGGACTCAGGATTATAGCTTCCCGTATGATGTTTCTGTCCCAAGCGGAAGCGGAAGGCTTTTATGCCGTTCACAAAGAGCGTCCTTTCTTCAAGGATTTGGTCAAATTCATGATCTCTGGCCCCGTTATGGTGCAAGTGCTGGAAGGTGAAAATGCCATCGCCAAGAATCGCGAATTAATGGGCGCGACCGATCCGAAGAAAGCCGACAAAGGAACAATCCGCGCGGATTTCGCCGACAGCATTGATGCCAATGCCACGCACGGTTCCGATGCCCCAGAAACGGCGCGCACGGAAATCGCTTATTTCTTCCCGGCATTCAACATTTACTCGCGTTAGTTCCGAAATCCATGGGCGCCGCGGTCAATCTGCTCGACCTAAACCTCTCCAAGCTAACGGAATTTGTCGCCGAACTTGGAGAGAAGCCGTTTCGCGCCAAGCAATTGCTGCGCTGGATTCATCAATACGGTGAAACGGATTTCGCCAACATGACGAACCTGGCAAAATCGTTACGCGAGAAATTGCAGGTTAGCGCAAACATTGTGCCGCCCGCGCTCATCAGTGAGCATCGTTCTGAAGACGGCACCTGCAAATGGTTACTGGACGTGGGCGGCGGCAATGCGATTGAGACGGTATTCATTCCCGAAAATGATCGCGGCACGCTGTGCGTGTCGTCCCAGGCTGGCTGCGCCTTGGCATGTACGTTTTGTTCCACCGGGCGACAAGGGTTCAACCGCAATCTCACCGTGGCGGAAATCATGGGTCAATTATGGTGGGCCAATCGCGCGTTGGGCCGCGATCCAAAAGCTGAGCGCGTGATCAGTAACGTCGTGATGATGGGCATGGGCGAGCCGTTGGCGAATTTTGAAAACGTTTGCGACGCCATGGACGTGATGCTCGACGATTATGGCTACGGCCTGTCGCGCCGCCGCGTAACCTTGTCCACATCCGGCGTGGTTCCGGCGCTGGAGCGGCTTAAGGATCGTTGTCCCGTTGCTCTAGCAGTATCGTTACATGCGCCCAACGACGCGCTACGCGATGTGTTGGTGCCCATCAATCAAAAGTATCCGCTAGCGCGCTTGTTGGCGGCCTGCCGCGACTACTTGCAAGCGGCGCCGCGCGACTTTGTCACGTTTGAATATGTGATGTTGGACGGCGTCAACGATAGTGTGGCTCAAGCCCGTGAGCTAGCCGCTCTGGTCGGTGATTTGTCGTGTAAGTTCAATTTAATTCCGTTTAATCCGTTTCCCCTTTCCGGCTATCGTCGCTCGACGAATGTCGCAATACAACGATTTCGCGATGTTCTCATGTCGGCGGGTTTTATCGTCACTACCCGAAAAACTAGGGGCGACGATATTGATGCCGCATGCGGACAGTTGGCGGGGCAGGTGTTAGATAAAACCGGTCGTGCCATTCCCCTATTTTCGGAGGTTAGCCGTTGATGCCTTGGCTACTGATCGTGCTCATTTTTATGGTTGGTTGCGCAACCAATAACCCGCCTGCACCTGCCTCGTCCCCGCCGCCTCTTGCACTAAAAAAACTAACGCCGGAGCAGCTTGCGGCCGAAGCGCGCTATCGCGCGGAGGTACATACTGAACTGGCTGCGAATTACTACACTCGGCGTCAATTCGACATCGCGTTGGAGGAGTTGAAGGTTTCTGTGGGGGCAGACCGAACTTTTATGCCGGCTTACAATTTGCTGGGACTGATCCATATGGAATTGGGCGAAACCAAGCTAGCCGAGCAGGACTTTCGTACTGGTCTAAAGCTTGCACCAACGAATCCAGATGTAAATAACAACTATGGCTGGTTTTTGTGCAATACCAACCGAGAAAAAGATGCGATTCCGTTTTTTCTGACCGCGGCACAAGACCCCCATTACGCTACGCCACATAAACCTCTAACTAATGCCGGTATTTGTAACCTGCGTCTCGGCAATACTTCGCAAGCGGAGGACTATTTTCGTCGCGCGTTGCGCTTGGCACCCGACGACGGACAGGTCAATTTCAATTTAGCGGACCTTAATTTTGGTCGAGGCAATCTGCCTCAGGCGAGAATGCATTTGGCGCGTGTGATGGAATCGCCAAACCCAACTGCAGAGGCGTTGTGGTTAGCGGTGCGTCTGGAGCGTAAGATGGGCGATCGAAACGCAGAGGGAAGTTACGGACTCAAACTAAAAAAGCGCTACCCTGAATCCCGGGAAGCGAAGCTGTTGCAAAGTGGGAAGTATGAGTGAGGAAGCTGTGGACTACATGACCTCAACCACGCCCAGCTCGGGCCAGCGGCTGGCAAAGACGCGTGAGGAGCAGGGGCTAAGCGTTGCCGATGTAGCAGGGAAGTTGCGGCTTTCGCCTCGCCAGATTGAAGCTTTGGAATCCGATGACTACGCTCACTTGCCCGGCCGTACCATTGTGCGTGGCTTTGTTAAGAACTATGCGCGCTTGCTGCAAATGGATCAGGCTGAGCTTCTGAGCGTATTTGAGGCGCGGACGCCGAGCGATGGCGGGAGTCGCATCGCTGTGCCGACGCAGAACGTACAATTTTCGGAAACACTCACGCGCCATCGCAATCGCGCAACCTTGTGGGTCACCTTGGGTCTGCTGATTTTGACTGTAGTTGCTTTTGTTCTTTGGCGATGGGAAAAAGATATCGGAAAGATTTACACGACGGCTCATGGCCAGGGCCCCGGACCCGCTCCGCTAAAAGCGATTCCGCCTCCAGATGTTTCAGCCGCTATCCCGGTTACCCCGCCGCCCGTGTTGGAAGGGCTGCCGACTGTGGCTCCGGTCGTTACTACGCCTGAAACAGTAACTGTTTCAGGTGCGAGTCATGGTGTACATTTTATTTTTGAAGGGCCCGCGCGGGTAGAGGTCAGAGACCAGAACGGACGGGTTGTTTTCAATAAATCAAATGTGGCGGGAACTGTGCAGGACATCGCCGCGCTACCACCCTTGTCGTTTATCGTCGGTAACGCCGCCAAGGTCAAGATGACATATAATGGCGAGCCTTTTGATCTAGCGCCACACATCAAAGGCAGTATTGCACGCTTTAAGTTAGATCGCTAGTTCTTGCCTAGTTTTGCTTCACCCATGACCATGACTGCTCACCCCCTCTTAACATCCAGACGTGTAACGCGGTTCGTGAAAATCGGCACGTTGACCATGGGCGGCGGCGCGCCGATTCTCGTGCAGTCCATGACCAATACCGATACGGCCGATATTGGCGCGACGGTTAGCCAAGTTCAAGCGCTTGCCACCGCGGGTTCGGAGTTGGTTCGTGTCACGGTCAACAGCCCGGAGGCTGCGGCAGCCGTCGCGGAAATCCGCGAGCGCTTGGATCAGAAGAATTGTCTGGTGCCATTGATCGGCGATTTTCACTACAACGGCCATCGTCTCTTGAGCCAATTTCCAGATTGCGCGCAGGCTCTTGCCAAATACCGCATTAATCCCGGCAATGTGGGTCAAGGAAGCAAGCGCGATTCCCAATTCGCCACCATGATCGAAGCCGCGTGCAAGTATGACAAGCCCGTGCGCATCGGTGTTAACTGGGGCAGTTTAGATCAAGCTTTGTTGGCGCAGCTCATGGATGAAAATGCGCAAACCGCGCAGCCGCAGTCCGCCGAGGCGGTCATGCGCGAAGCCTTGATTCGCTCTGCCGTCGATAGCGCCCGCCGTGCCGAGGAGCTTGGCTTAGCGGGCGACAAAATTGTGCTGTCTTGCAAAGTTAGCGGCGTCCAGGAACTCATAGCGGTCTATCGCGAATTGGCGCAACGTAGCGACTATCCACTGCACTTGGGCTTGACCGAGGCGGGTATGGGTTCAAAAGGAATCGTCGCATCGGCCACGGCCCTAGCAGTTTTGTTGCAAGAGGGCATTGGCGATACGATCCGGGTGTCCCTCACCCCCGAGCCGGGTGGTGACCGCACCCAGGAAGTTGTGGTCGCACAAGAAATTCTGCAAACCATGGGCCTGCGATCGTTCGTGCCGATGGTCAGCGCCTGTCCTGGTTGTGGACGAACTACCAGTGATTATTTTCAGAAACTCGCACAGCAAATCCAGGGTTATCTGCGCCGTGAAATGCCAAACTGGAAAAGGCGCTATCCCGGTGTTGAAACCATGAAAGTTGCGGTGATGGGTTGCGTGGTCAACGGTCCGGGCGAATCAAAATTAGCGGACATCGGCATCAGTCTGCCCGGTACCAACGAGTTGCCCGTTGCGCCGGTCTATGTGGACGGCAAAAAAACCGTGACGCTGAAGGGCGATCGCATCGCCGAAGAATTTCAACAAATCGTGGCTCGATATGTTGAGCGACGCTTTGGCAATTCAGTAGCGCAAACGGCGAGCCCGGTGGCATGAGCACTAAGATTCAAGCTATCCGCGGGATGAACGATGTCCTGCCGGAGCAAAGCCATATCTGGAGCGCACTAGAGAGCACAATCCGCAGCCTTTTCGCTCAGTATGGCTATCACGAGATACGTTTTCCGATTGTCGAAACGACCGGGTTGTTTGTGCGATCCTTGGGCGAAGTCACCGACATTGTCGAGAAGGAAATGTACACCTTTATCGACAGTCTCAATGGTGATAGTTTAACGTTGCGCCCAGAAGGAACCGCATCGACCATACGCGCCGCCCTAGAGCACAACCTTCTTTACGACGGCCCCCGGCGGCTGTGGTATTCGGGCCCGATGTTTCGCCACGAAAAACCGCAGCGAGGTCGGTATCGCCAGTTCCATCAGTTTGGCCTTGAGGCCCTGGGATTTCCCGGACCGGATGTGGACGCTGAGCAAATCATCCTGACCGCGCGTCTATGGAAAAAACTGGGACTGCACGATGTTGAACTGCAGATCAATTCTCTTGGCGATAGCGCCATCCGCGCAAAGCATCGCGACAGGCTGACCGAATATTTTTCCGCCCATGCGGATAAACTAGGTCCCGATGAGCAACGGCGCTTGCATACCAACCCGCTGCGGATTTTGGATAGTAAAAATCCAGCGTTGCGTGATGTGATCGCCAGTGCGCCCACGTTGTTGGATAATCTTGACGTGGAATCGCAAGAACATTTTGCCACCTTGCAATCGCTCTTGCGCGCGGCGGGTATTTCCTACACTATAAATTCCCGCCTGGTGCGTGGGCTTGATTATTACAATCGCACCGTGTTTGAGTGGGTCACGACTAAGCTAGGATCCCAAGGGACCATTTGTGCAGGCGGACGGTACGACGGGCTAATCGAGCAGCTGGGCGGTAAGTCGGCGCCAGGCTGTGGTTTTGCGATGGGGGTGGAGCGCTTAATCGAACTTATGAAAGAATGCGGCTTCGTGAGTGAAGCATCAACGCCAGATGCGTACTTTGCGTACCAGGGGGAGGGCACCATTGAAGCTGCGGCGGTTGCCGCGGAAGCCATGCGTGACGCGGGGCTCCAGGTGGTGCTTCATGCCGGCGGCGGAGGCTTTAAGGCGCAATTGAAGCGCGCGGATGCCAGCGCCGCGAGATATGCAGTCATCTTGGGTGAAGACGAATTGAAAGAAGGAAAGTTTGCGCTTAAACCGTTGCGCGGTCAGGGCGAGCAGGCGACCTTAGTGCTCATGCAGGTAATCGAATCAATTAAACAGGAAAATATTCATGGCGGTTTATGATTTAGAAGAACAGGAAAAATTAGACGAGCTAAAGGACTGGTGGAAACATTGGGGCAACGCCATCATCGCCGCCGTTGGCGTGTTCGTCATCGTCTTCACGGGAATTCAGTGGTGGCGCAGTCATGAACGGACGCTAGCTAGTGAAGCCTCAACTTTGTTTGCCAATCTGCAAAAAGTCGCAGTGGGAAAAGATCCAAAAAAAGTGGCGGATGCTGTCAAAGCAATTACTGATAAATACGCCGATTCCGCCTATGCGCCGCGTGCCGCTTTGATCGCGGCCAAGGTCGCTTTCGATAAAGGCGACGTAGCGGATGCAAAAATGCAGTTGGAATGGGTTGTGAGTCATACCAAAGAAGAGGAGTTGAAGTCCGTCGCGCGACTGCGTCTTGCGGGTGTCATGGGGGATGAGAAGAAATTTGACGAAGCATTGAAGCTGTTGGACGCCAATACGGGCGCGGGTTTTGAGGCGGCGACGGCGATGCTGCGGGGTGATTTGTTGGTTGCTCACGGAAAGTTGACGGAAGCGAAGAGTGCCTATGGGGTGGCTTTGGCGAAGAGTGACCCCCGAGGCGACAAGCGGTCGATTCAGGAAAAACTCGACGCACTTGGAGACGCGAAGCAATGAGGACGACCGCGACCCGATGGCTGTTGCTCGCCGGGCTGCTGGGCCTCACGGCCTGTAGCTGGTTCGGCGGAGATAAGAAAATGTCTCTGCTGACCGAGTACCCGCCGACCGCTAAGGTCGCAACGCTCTGGCAGAAGAATATCGGCAAGCTAAGCCCACTTGGCTTTGCGCCACTGATTCAAGAGGGCGTTTTGTACGGTGCCAGCGGCAACGGCCAAGTGGTTGCAATTGAGCTTGCTGCAAACCGTGAATTATGGCGAATTGGCTTCAAGGAAAAGTTATCGGCTGGAGTCGGTGGCGGCGCGAACAGCGTTTACGTGGGAACGCGCAAGGGCGAAGTGGTCGCGCTAGATTTGGCTGGAAAAGAGCGTTGGCGCAGCGTGGTGTCTAGCGAAATTCTCGCTGCACCCCAGGCGTTTCAAGGTGTAGTGGTGGTGCGTACCGTCGACGGCCGCATTGTTGGCCTTGACGAAGTTGACGGCAAGCGTCGCTGGTTGCAACAGCGCACCAATCCAGCGCTGGTGCTGCGTAATCTTGCGCCTATTGTGGCTGCCGGTAACTTGATCTATGTCGGGACTCCGGGTGGTCGCCTGGTCGCTATGAACGTCAGTGACGGCAACGTGGCCTGGGAAGAGGCCGTCTCGCAGCCGCGCGGTGTAACGGAATTGGAACGTATTGCCGATGTTGCTGCTGCACCCTTGTTGGATTCAGAGCAGGTGTGCGCGGTTTCCTATCAAGGACGGTTAGCGTGTTTCGATCAGAAAAAAGGCAGCCTGGAATGGTATCGCGACGTGTCCAGTGCATCTGGCTTGGCGAAAGATAGCCGAGCGCTTTATACCACCGATGCACGCGGTGCCGTACTCGCTTTTGCCAAAGCGAGCGGAACCAATCTTTGGAAACAAGAAAAGCTACAGGGGCGTAAATTATCGGGACCAGCCGTGACCGGAAATTATGTTGTAGTCGGTGACGTAGAAGGCTTTATACATGTCCTGGAGCGCGAATCCGGTCAACTCGCTGCCCGGGTGGCGACGGACAAGAGCCCGATTGTTACCTCGCCTTTAGTGATTGAAAATGGTGTAATCGTGCAAACTCAAAAAGGTAATTTTTACGCGATTATGATCCAGTAATCCCATTTCTAAATCAAAAATTGCTTTGTCGGCTCGCCTTGCCGCGCATATGCATTGTCTGCGACTCACCTTCACGTCCTTTTTGATTTAGAAATGGAATAACAACCCGTTCCGCTGCCTCGCATATTATCGAGGCGATCTGCTTAATTTCACGCGAGGGTTCTCGCGACAGCGAAGTTCATGATACCCACTTTAGTAATCGTCGGCCGGCCCAACGTCGGGAAGTCCACGCTGTTCAATCGGCTCACGCAAAGCCGCGCCGCATTGGTGGCGGACTTCCCAGGACTGACAAGGGATCGGCACTATGGCCAAGGCCGGTCGGGCAGTCGACCCTTTCTGGTCGTCGATACGGGGGGCTTTGAACCGGTTACCAGCGACGGTATGCTGCGCGAGATGGCTAAGCAGGCGTTGCAAGCCATTGCCGAGGCCGATGGCATTATTTTCTTGTTGGATGGGCGTCAAGGGCTGACGGCGCAGGATCGTCGCATCGTTGATATCCTGCGACGTGAAAAAGCACCCGTGTGGTTAGTGATCAATAAAACCGAGGGCATGAATACCGACGTGGTCACCGCCGAGTTTCATGAGCTGGGTTTGGGCAATCCCATTGCTATTTCATCGGCCCACGGCGAAGGGGTGCGCCATCTTATCGAAGAGGTGTTGAGCGGCTTTCCCGTTGAAGACGAAGCCTCGGAACAACCGGCAAAGCATCCGCATATCGCCATCGTCGGGCGCCCTAACGTCGGCAAGTCTACGTTGATCAATACGCTGCTCGGCGAAGAACGCATGATTGCCTTCGATCAACCCGGCACAACGCGTGACAGTATCCATGTGGAGTTTGAGCGGGCGGGTAAGCAGTACACACTGATCGATACGGCAGGTATCCGGCGACGCGGGAAGGTGTTCGAAGCCATCGAAAAGTTTTCCGTGATCAAAACCTTGCAGTCGATTGAAGCGGCCAATGTCGTGGTGTTAGTGCTCGACGCCCATCAGGAAATTAGCGATCAAGATGCCCACATCGCCGGATTCATTTTGGAACAAGGGCGCGCGTTGGTGGTCGCGATCAACAAATGGGACGATCTGGACGATTACCGTCGCGAACGCATTAAGCAAGATGTGGCCCGCAAGCTTATGTTTCTGGGCTTTGCCGAACAGCATTTTATTTCCGCGTTACGGGGCACCGGCGTCGAAAAGGTCATGGGTTCGGTGGACCGAGCCTATGCTGCCGCGATGGCTAAATTACCCACGCCCAAGCTGACCAAAATCCTCGCCGATGCGATCCACAAGCATCAACCGCCTCAGCATGGTCCGTTTAGGCCTAGGCTCAAGTACGCCCACCAGGGCGGCTCTAACCCGCCCCTGATCGTGATTCATGGCACTGCTGTGGACAAAATCTCCGATTCCTACAAACGCTACCTGGAAAATCGCTTCCGAGACGAATTCCAGCTCAAGGGCACACCATTGCGAGTGGAATTTCGTCAAGGTGCCAATCCCTTCAATCCCGACCGCAGGCGCTAATTCCATTTCAAACTCAAAAATTACTTTGTCGGCTGCGCCCATTCGCGTAGGTGCACTGCCTGGGCTCGCCTTCGCGTCCTTTTTGATTTAAGAAAGTAATATGACAGTGCGCGGCCGACAGCCGTAATTTTCATGGAAAACCAGTGAAATTTAGTTTAAAGTATGACCTCCTTACCAAAACCCAGTCTTGGAGAACAACATGAGCGGCAAAGGGCAATTATTACAAGACCCGTTTCTAAATATACTGCGCAAAGAGCACGTCCCCGTATCGATTTATTTGGTCAACGGCATTAAGCTCCAGGGCCAGGTGGAGTCTTTTGATCAGTACGTTGTGTTACTGAAGAATACCGTCACTCAGATGGTGTACAAACACGCAATTTCTACGGTGGTTCCCGCGCGCCCCGTTTCTATACCATTCGAGCAAACCCCTGAATCCTTGTAGGTTGAATGATCGTTCCTAGTGAGGGCGGCTTGAATGCCGTTCTCGTAGGCCTAGATGTGGGGGCATCGGGCCAAGGGGGGGACTTAGACGAATTTCGCGAGCTCGCTTCGAGTGCGGGCCTGGTGCCTGTTTGCGAAATTCATGGCCGACGGATCAAGCCTGACGCTGCTACTTTCGCCGGTTCGGGCAAAGTTGAAGAAATCGCTGAGGCCGTCAAACAACAAGCGGCGCAATTTGTGTTGTTCAACCACGACATCACCGCCGCCCAGGAACGCAACGTCGAGCGTGTAGTGGGTGTGCGCGTGATTGATCGTACCGGGCTAATCCTAGAAATATTCGCCAAACGTGCAAAAAGCTTCGAAGGTAAGCTGCAGGTTGAGCTTGCCCAGTTGGAGCGTCTTTCAACGCGTTTAATCCGCGGTTGGACTCACCTTGAGCGGCAGCGCGGTGGTATCGGCGTGCGTGGCGGACCTGGCGAGACCCAGTTGGAAATGGATCGCCGCTTGCTCGGCGATCGCATTAAGTCGCTGCGGGAAAAACTCAAGCGCCTTACGGCGCAGCGCGGCTTGCAGCGCAACGCGAGACGGCGCAATCGAGTGTTCAATATCTCAATTGTTGGCTACACCAATGCAGGAAAGTCGACACTGTTCAATCGTCTGGTGCAGGGTAAGACCTACGTAGCGGATAAGCTTTTCGCGACATTAGACACCACTACACGCAAGCTATTCTTAGGCGATAATCAACACGCCGTGGTGTCCGACACCGTCGGCTTCATTCGCGATTTGCCCCACAACCTGGTAGCGGCGTTTCGTGCCACGCTCGAAGAGACTATCCACGCCGACCTCCTTATTCATGTGGTTGATGCGGCCAGCCCGCGCCACGTTGAGCAAGTCGAACAGGTGAATGCGGTGCTGGCGGAAATCGGTGCCGAGGACATTCCGCAGCTCATAGTGTGGAACAAGATTGATCTCGTTCCCGATTGGTCGGCGGGCGTGGAGCGTGACGAGTATGGTAAACTTCAAGCCGTGAAATTGAGCGCATTAGACGGCATCGGTGCGGAACATCTGCGCGCCGCGCTGTTGGAACTTGCGCTGTCGTCCGATGCCAAAACAACTCAGCCGTCAACACCTGATCTTGCGACAGCGCCTCTTGAGCAGATGAGTGGAATTTAGCTGCAGTTCTTCACACCTTAACCCTTGCGATATTGCCCTATGGCCCTGAATGATCCCCAGTGGGGAAGAAAAAACAACGACGGTCCGCCTGATTTAGACGAGTTGTTTCGGCGTTTCAAACGAAAATTGTCCGAGCTAGCGGGCAACAAACCGCCGACCGCTGGTAATGGTGGTGGATCTGGTCCGCCCCGTTCTTTGCCCGGCGGCGCATGGATGATCGTGGGTATCCTCGCCGCCATTTGGCTGATGACGGGCTTCTACATCGTCGATGCCAGCAGCAAGGGTGTCGTGCTGCGCTTTGGCAAATTGCAGGAGATCACCGAGCCGGGTCCCCGTTGGCATTTACCGTGGCCTATTGAGAGTAAAGAGGTGGTGAATGTTTCCGCTTTACACACTGCTGATATTGGCTTTCGCGGCAGTTCCAAGGCGTCCAAGGTGCCTGAAGAATCGCTGATGTTAACGGATGATTTGAATATTGTCGATGTGC
This sequence comes from Burkholderiales bacterium, assembly GCA_039917535.1. Taxonomy (GTDB): domain Bacteria; phylum Pseudomonadota; class Gammaproteobacteria; order Burkholderiales; family JALYOK01; genus JBDSJK01. The sequence continues at coordinate 1,105 of JBDSJK010000241.1, read as the reverse complement.
AGTTTGCCGTGCAGTACTTGCTGATTGATCCGAAAGCGGTTCTGTTTAACAACCGCTCCTACGAAGCGAATGCCGAAGATCTCGTACGCCAGGCCGCGGAAACCGCGACCCGCCAGATCGTCGGCCAGAGCAAGATGGATTATGTGCTAAACGAAGGTCGTACCGAAGTGGCGCAACGCTCGGCGAAGCTGATGCAAGACATCTTGGATCGTTATATATCCGGCATCAAGATTAGTCGCGTTAACATGCAAAATGCCCAGCCGCCCGAGCAGGTCCAGCAAGCGTTTGACGATGCCAACAAGGCAAATCAGGACCGGGAACGGCAAATCAACGAAGGTCAGGCCTATGCCAACGACATCTTACCCAAGGCCGAGGGCACCGCTTCCCGCCTGCGTGCGGAGGCCAATGGCTATCAGCAGCGCATCATCGCCAGTGCGGAAGGTGACGCCAGCCGTTTCAAGCAAGTGTTGACCGAGTATCGCAAAGCGCCGGCAGTCATGCGTGAGCGTCTTTATCTGGACATGATGCAGCAGGTGTTGAGCAATACCAGCAAGATCGTTGTCGATCAAAAAGCCAGTAACAATATGCTTTATCTGCCGCTAGACAAATTAATGCAGCCGGCAAGCGAACCCGCAGTGGCGGCAATTGCACAACCGCCCGCAACGCGGCCCGAAGACCAACTGCCAGCAACGGAAGCGGGGCAACGTTCCCGTGATTTGTTCCGTTCCCGCGAGCGGGAAAGTCGTTGATAACCGATCTAATCATCGCTTTAAACCAAGACACAGCCCATCTGGTATGAAAAATCTCTACCTCATCGCCGTCTCCGCCATTGTCGCGCTGGTCATCGGCAGCCTATGTTTTTTCACCGTAGATCAGCGCCAGCAAGCGATCGTGTTTCAGCTGGGTGAAATCGTCCGAGTAATTAAAGATCCGGGTTGGTATTTTAAATTTCCGTCGCCCATCCAAAATGTTCGTTATTTTGATTCCCGTGTGCAAACGCTGGATGCTAAAGAACCAGAGCGATTCATCACTTCGGAAAAAATCAACCTTCTGGTGGATTTGTTTGTTAAGTGGCGCATTGTTGACGTAAAGCAATACTACATCA
>JBDSJK010000240.1:0-7914 GCA_039917535.1 Burkholderiales bacterium | reverse complement strand
CCATTGCAACACCGATCAACACCGCGCCGAACCACGGTAGCAGCGGCACGTAATCTTCGGTGATGGGCTTGGTCGTCATGAGGCCGAACCAGTGGGCAAATGCCTGGTCGAAGAAGGAGTGTCTCATAAAATTTCCGATCACCAGTAGCGCGATGCCGAGCGCCAAGGCTAGTCTAGGCACGCGCACGAACGCCAGCGCGATGAGGCTGGCGAGGGCGATGTGATGCAGCACGCCGAAGTAGACGTAGCTATTGGGAAACATGACGTAGGTACCGACGGACACCAGCGCAGCGCCGCCCGCCACTTGGCACCAGCGCTTCCAGAACGCGGGCCAGCGTATTTTTTCCCCGTGGCCGAGGGCGATTCCGATGCCGGCTAGGGTGAGGAAGGAGCTGAGTATCACGGCGCGGAAGCTGAGCCAGCTAAGGTCGTGGTTGAAGTCCTGCCGCAACACCCCGAAGTAATTCAGGTCGAAGCAGAAATGGTAGATGAACATGAGCACGATGGCGCAGCCGCGGAGCGCATCTATCCAAACCAAACGCCCCGCCAATATTGGCTCCCCAGACATATATTTCTTGTGAGCCTGGCGCTGATTGGATCTAGCCGATTGCTTCATTGCCGGTTTTGCTGTAGTTCAAGGGTATAATTTTGAAATTCTCAGGAAAGAAATTACCAGTTTATGAATCCTCTTCTCAATTTTTTAAGCCTCCCGCAATTCGCCGATATTAAACCAGAGCATGTCACGCCCGCCGTCGATAACCTGCTGCAAGAAAGTCAAGCCGTCGTGACAAAGCTAGAGCAAAGCAGCAATGCGCCTACTTGGGCCAACTTTGTAGAGCCCCTGGACAATGCCAATGAGCGGCTGCACCGTGCGTGGGGACAGGTGAGCCATCTCAACGCGGTGATGAATTCCAGCGCGCTGCGCGAAGTCTACAACGCCAACTTGCCGAAGATCACACAATTTTATGCTGAACTCGGGCAGAACCACGCGCTATTCGAGAAATACAAAACCCTGAAGCAATCGTCGGAATTCGCGAAGTTGAGCCCGGCGCAACGACGCATCGTCGCCAACGAGCTGCGGGATTTTCGCCTCGGCGGCGCCGAATTGCCGGACGACAAAAAGGCGCGCTTCCTCGCCATTCAAGAACAACAGTCCGCGCTGGCGTCAAAATTTTCCGAGAACATACTCGACGCGACCAATGCTTTTTCGCTTTTCGTTGAGGATAAAACGCAGGTGAGCGGCATTCCCGACGATGTGCTGCAAACCGCGGCGGAAGCTGCGCAGAAAGACAATAAACCCGGGTGGAAATTTACACTCCATGCGCCGTCTTACGTGCCGGTTTTACAGTATGCCGACCATCGTGAGTTGCGCGAGAAAATGTATCACGCGTACCTCACGCGCGCAGCGGAATTTGAGCATCCCGAGTGGGACAATACGGACTTGATTGAGCAAATTTTGCGCCTGCGCGACGAAGAAGCGAAGCTGTTGGGGTACGCAAATTTTGCTGAATTGTCGCTGGTGACCAAGATGGCCAGCTCGCCGAAACAAGTGTTGGATTTCCTCGACGATCTCGCCGCCAAAGCCAAGCCCTATGCGGAAAAAGACATCGCCGCGTTGCGCGAATTTGGCCGCCGTAAATTGGGCTTGAACGATTTGCAATCCTGGGACGTGCGTTACGTCGCGGAAAAATTGCGCGGCGAGCGTTTTAGTTTTTCCGAGCAAGAAGTGAAACAATATTTCCCCGAACCGCAGGTGTTGGCCGGCATGTTCCGCGTCGTCGAAACGCTCTATGGCCTGACCATCAAGGCCAGCAAAGCGCCGCTGTGGCACGAGGCGGTAAAATTCTTCGACATCCGTGACCGTGCGGGCAAATTGGTCGGTCAGTTTTACCTAGACATGTACGCACGCGAAACCAAGCGTGGCGGCGCGTGGATGGACGACGCCATCACGCGCAGACGCATCACCAGCGGCATACAAACGCCCGTGGCTTATTTGAACTGTAATTTTTCGGCGCCCGTCGGCGGCAAGCCCGCATTGTTCACCCACGACGAAGTGATTACGCTGTTCCATGAATTTGGCCACGGCTTGCATCATTTGCTCACCCAGGTTGAAGAGTTGAGCGTATCCGGCATTAACGGCGTCGAGTGGGACGCCGTTGAATTGCCGAGCCAGTTCATGGAAAATTTCTGCTGGGAATGGGACGTGCTGCAACACATGACGAGCCACGTGGATAGTGGCAAACCCTTGCCGCGCGCGCTGTTCGACAAGATGATCGCGGCAAAAAATTTCTTGGTAGGCATGGACATGGTGCGCCAGGTGGAATTTTCGTTGTTCGACATGCATCTGCATAATGATTATTCCAGGGGAAAAATTTCGCCGAGCGACGTGTTGAACGCCATACGCAAGCGCGTCGCCGTGGTGATACCGCCGCACTACGATCGCTTTCCCAATAGCTTTTCGCACATTTTTGCCGGCGGTTACGCGGCGGGTTACTACAGCTACAAGTGGGCGGAAGTGCTGTCGGCCGATGCCTATAGTTTGTTCGAGGAAAGCGGCGTGTTAAACGAGCAAACCGGCGCGCGTTTCCGTGGCGAAATTTTGAGTGTCGGCGGCACCCGCCCCGCGCTGGAATCCTTCGTCGCCTTCCGCGGACGGGAACCGAGTATTGACGCGCTTCTCCGCCATAGCGGCATGCTCGAGGCCGCCTAAACATAAAAGTTTACATTTTCTTGAGTTTAAGTCCGCATACTATTGTTTCTTATAAGCATTAACTCCTTGTATACAAAGGAAAGTGTATGAAAAAAATCGCTGCGATTGTGGTTATTTTGGGCTTTGTTAGCCCGGTTGCCGTTGCCGATCTTTACAAGTGGGTCGGCAAGGACGGCAAGATCACGTATTCCGACACACCTCCCCCGGAGGACGCCAAAAAAGTCGAGAGAAAACGCCTGAATGATCGGGTGACCGAAAGCGATCAACTGCCTTTTGCCGCTCAGGCGGCGGCGAAAAAATATCCTGTGACGTTGTACTCGACCGACTGCGGCAATCCATGCAAAAACGGCATCGCGCTGTTGGCCAAGCGAGGCGTCCCCTACGCCCTCAAGAATCCCGAAACAAACCTGGCCGACGGCAAGGAACTGAAGAAACTCATCGGCGCCCTCGAAGTGCCCGCGTTGCAGGTAGGTAAAGACAAGGGCATCAAAGGCTTCAACGAAGCCGCCTGGAATGCCGCGCTGGACGCAGCCGGGTACCCCCGTTCCGCCGGTGCGGCAAAAGCGAGTAATTTGGCTAAAGAATCGAAAGATGCTGCCCCGGATGTTAAGAAAAAGTCCGATGACGCTCAGAAAGGTGGGCCGGATTCGGCGCAAGGCGGTGGTGGTAAATCAAATACTGGCGGGGCCACCCCCAAAGGTCCGGCCTTCACCAACAAAGCGGAGCCGAATGCGCGCAGCGGTCCTTACAACGAGCCGGAACTCCCGGCCGCCGCGAAAAACAATACGCCCTCTGGACAAAACCAGCTCTCGGAGGACCCCGTCAAACGTCAAGCTGAAATCAATCGCATGGAAGGCAAGTGAAGCTAGCGACGTGGAATGTAAACTCGCTTAAGGTGCGTTTGCCGCACGTTGCCGATTGGCTCCGGGCGCATGATCCCGATGTATTGTGCCTGCAAGAAACTAAGCTGGAAGACAGCAAGTTTCCCCTGCAAGAAATCACTGAACTCGGTTATCACGCCCTGTTCAGCGGGCAAAAGACCTACAACGGTGTAGCGGTGTTAAGCAAATTAGAAGCGCTTGAACCCGTCGCCCCCATTCCCAATTTCGTTGACGAACAAAAGCGCGTGTTGGCGACGACGATCAACGGTATACGCGTTATTTGCGTTTATATCCCGAACGGCCAAAGCCTCGATTCCGACAAATATCAATACAAACTCAAGTGGCTCGCGGCGCTGCGCCACTGGCTGGCGGACGAAATCAAGCGTTATCCGAAACTTGTGCTGCTGGGCGATTACAACATCGCGCCCGAAGACCGCGACGTTCACGATCCAATAGCTTGGGAAGGCAATGTGCTAGTGAGCGAACCGGAACGTGCCGCGTTTCGTGCCTTTCTCGATCTAGGCCTGAGGGACAGCTTCCGGCTGTTCGATCAACCGGAGAAAAGCTACAGTTGGTGGGATTATCGGATGATGGCTTTCCGCCGCAATCATGGTTTGCGCATCGACCATATCCTGATTTCAGAACCGCTGGTGCCAAACTGCACGGCCTGCGTGATCGACAAAGCGCCACGCAAATGGGAGCGTCCCTCGGACCATACGCCGGTGATGGTCGAGCTAACGCATGAGTAGTCGACGTTCGATGCTGGCAAGCGCAGCGCCCAAAGCGGTTGTCGCTACGCCCCAGCCCAGCGCCGTGCCGAGCGCATCGGCAAGCATGTCAGCATACTCAAAGGTGCGATACCCGGTCTGTTCTTGAGCAAACTCCAACCCAACGCCTAGCCCGATCAGACCCAGCGCGACCCAGATTCTCTGCGAACGCCGCTGGTAAATTTGCGCAAACCACAGCATTAGAAATCCGTAAGAAAAAAGATGTCCCCATTTATCCCAATAGGGCACATTGTCAAAACTCGGCGGCTCAGGGGTGAGCGATTCGTAAATCACGCCACCGATCAGCATCCAACCGATGGTTAACCACAGTTTGGCAAAGCGAAGCGGCGGTGGAATGGTTTCAAACATGGGCGATTAGCTTCAATAAACAGCCGCGATGGTATCACAGCGTCCGCGCAAGACACCTCGCCAGGATGTCCATCCAGCGTGCTTGCTGGCAGGGTATGACTTGCGAGACAATAGCCTTGCGCCTCGGGGCCTGGTTTTCATTCTGAGCGCAGCGAAGAATCTGCTGCTGTCGGCGTATCGCGGCTGTTGCACCAGCAGTTTCTTCGCTGCGCTCAGAAGGACACGGCTTTCGGTTTTCGGCCGCTTATCAATGTTTTTCCTCTGCCACCCCTTCTTCAGGGGCGTGGTCTTGATCGAGCTTGAGTTCTTGAATTTTACGCGTCAGGGTATTGCGTCCCCAGCCGAGCAGTGTGGCCGCTTCGATGCGCCGCCCGCCGGTGTGCTGTAACGCTCGCTTAATGAGCACTCGTTCAAAATCGTGGATCAAGTCGTCGATGATGCCTTTCTTGCCCAGCCCCAGTTCATAATTCACCTCGCGGGCGAGGGATTCGCGCCAGTCGGCGTGGCCGGACGCGGCCTTGGTCATGCGGATTTCCGGCGGCAAATCCGTCACGTCTACATTTTGCCCCGGCGCCATCACCGTTAGCCAATGGGCGATGTTTTCCAACTGGCGCACATTGCCGGGGAAATCCAGGTTAGACAAAAATTTCAGCGCATCGTTCGTCAGGCGCTTGGGTTCCACGTTGAGTTCTTTCGCGCTGCTTAGTACGAAGTGTTTGATCAGCAGCGGAATGTCTTCGCGCCGCTCGCGCAACGAAGGCAAGCGTAGCCGAATCACGTTAAGCCGATGATAAAGATCTTCGCGGAACAAGCCCTGCTTGACGCGTTGCTCCAAATCTTGATGGGTCGCGGCGAACACGCGCACGTTGGCCATTTGCGGCTGATGACCGCCGACGCGATAAAACTGCCCATCGGCCAACACGCGTAGCAAGCGCGTTTGCAAATCTGCCGGCATGTCGCCGATCTCGTCGAGAAACAACGTGCCCCCTTCCGCCTGCTCGAAGCGGCCGCGACGCATGGTCTGCGCGCCGGTAAAGGCGCCGCGTTCGTGGCCAAACAATTCCGATTCCAATAGCTCTTTGGGAATAGCCGCGCTGTTGATGGCTATAAAGGGCTTGTTTGCGCGCACGCTATGGCGATGCAGCGCGCGGGCAACCAATTCTTTGCCGGTGCCCGATTCGCCGGTGATGAGCACCGTGGTTTGCGATTGCGACAAACGGCCAATGGCGCGAAACAATTCTTGCATCGCGGGCGCGCGGCCTAAAATTTCCGGCACCGCGCTGATGGCTTGTGTTTCCGTTGAGCCAACCAAACTTTCGTCCAGGGCGCGGCGGATTAAGTCGATGGCGTGATCGACATCAAACGGTTTCGGCAAATATTCATAGGCCCCGCCTTGGAACGCGGCCACGGCGCTTTCCAAATCCGAGTACGCGGTCATGATGATCACCGGCACATGTTCGTATCGCGCCTTGAGTTCCTTGAGCAAATCTAGTCCGGAGCCACCGGGCATGCGGATATCGCTCACGACGACTTGCGGCGGCTCGCTGTCCAGTACGTCGAGTGCATCGCGGATGTTAGCAAAGGACTTGTAGACCAAGCGTTCGCGCGTCAAGGCTTTTTCAAACACCCAGCGGATGGAACGGTCGTCGTCAATGATCCAAATGGGTTTCATAGTGCATAATCCGCTGTTCAGGGGAAAGGTATTCGCTACTTACGATGGGTAACAAGAGACTGAAACAAGTCTGTCCCTTCTCGCTTTCAAATTCAACAATGCCGCGATGTTGATTCACAAAACTTCGCGCCAGCATCAAACCAAGTCCCGTGCCACCTTCGCGGCCGGAAACCAAAGGCATGAACAGTCGGTCTGTTATTTCCGCCGGAATCCCCGGCCCGTTGTCGATGATCTCGACATTCAAGCCAAGTCGATAGCGTTTTTTTGCTAGCGTCACTTGTCGCGCGATGCGGGTGCGCAACAATATTTCTCCGTGCCCCTCGAGGGCTTGGGCAGCATTGCGAGCGATGTTCAACACCGCTTGGATCAACTGTTCCCGATCGCCGCTAAGATCCGGCAAGCTAAGATCGTAGTCACGCTTGATGGTGATCCCATCGGGAAACTCGGCCAGCAACACGCTGCGCACGCGCTCCAGCACTTCGTGGATATTCACTTCGCCCGCCATAAACAGGCGCTGCGGCGCAATCAGTCGATCCATCAGCGCTTGCAAGCGATCGGTTTCCTTCACGATCACCTGTGTGTATTCGCGCAACTCCTTGCGATCGAGCTCGCGCTCTAGTAGCTGCGCCGCGCCCTTGATGCCGCCGAGCGGGTTACGAATCTCGTGGGCCAGGTTGCGTATCAATTGGCGATTGATTTGTTGATCGTGAATCGCACGTTCTTCACGCGCGATACGCAGTTGTTGGTTCAGGGGGCGAAACTCCAACAGCAGGGCAGCGTCATCCAAATCAACGGGCGTGATAGTGCAGCGCAGGTGTAAGCTCTGAAGGTGGTGCCCGCCGATGATCACTTCATGCTCCAGAAACCCCGATTGCACCTTGAGCGCATGTTTCACTGTAGCCAGCAGCGATTCGGCGCCTAGCAACGCGCGGCTTAAGGGCTGGCGGTAGACGTTCTTCTGTGACAACTCAAAGAGCTGTTCCGCCGTGGGGTTGAGGTACAAAATGGCCAGACTCGCGTCGAGCAACATTACCGCGCTCGACAACGATTCCAGTCCGCCAAATTTATGTGCAACCATTAACAATATGTGACCCAAGTTGTCCCAGTGCTATTTTACCCAGCAATAACTGCGCCAGACGAAACAGATTTGGAAATTAGGTCGGGAGAAAACCGGAAGCGCGCTATTTCAGCGTCGCGATTTCTTTCTTAAGCGCTTCGATGTTGTTTTCATGACGTGTCGCGTTCTCTTTGAGTTCCTGCAGGCGCTCGATGTATTTCTGGTGATTTTTATCGGACGGGCTGAGCTTCACCGCTGCGCTCTCACGTAACGCTGTCTTTGCTTCATCGAGAGACTTCATCTCGGCCTTCAGCTCGTCATCCAAAATTTGCCGGCGCGATTGATCGCGCTTGCGTTGGGTCTGGCTATCGACCTTGGGAAAGTTGGCGGGCTGCGCAGGCTTGACCTTGACCACCGGCGCGGAGGGGAGCTTCACGTCACCCGGCACGCCGGCAGGT
>JBDSJK010000239.1:0-9976 GCA_039917535.1 Burkholderiales bacterium | reverse complement strand
TTATAAGCCAACATCACCGTATTCGGTGCCGCCTCGGTAGTCCAGAAATCCTGCCTATTGAAACTGTCCGCCGCAAAATCATATTTCAGTTCTTTGATCCGGTTCTCACAATTTGCCCGCGGGGCGCATCGCACCTGGAGGGGGGCCAATTCTTGGGCATTGAGCGGCGCGTGGTCCAGCGCTGGCGCAGCCGCTTTCTTCAAGCCGGTGTGGACGGATGATTGCTTGAAGCGCGCCGCGCCCCGGGGGACCGCGCACGGCACGCGCCACGGTCAATGAGGAGTGGGTGGTGCGCACGACGCTGTAGACCACGCCCGAAGGTGCGACCCACTCGAGCACGCGTAACCTGGCCGCTCACCTGGGCACCCGCGCATCGGCCATTGCCCGCATCTGGCGTGCCCCCGGCTTGAAGCCCCATCGCGTGGACTCCTTCAAGCTGTCCAACGACACGCGCTTGGTTGAGAAACTCCACGACATCGTGGGCCTGTACCTCAACCCGCCCGAGAACGCGCTGGTTCTGAGCTGCGATGAGAAAACGCAAATTCAGGCACTGGAGCGAACCCAGCCCGGCCTGCCGATGAAGAAAGGGTGCGCCCAAACGATGACGCACGACTACAAGCGCAACGGCGTCAGCCCTTTGTTTGCCGCCTTCAACATGCTCACCGGCAAAGCCTTGGCGATGACCGATTAGCTCCATCGCCATCAAGCGGGGCTGCGGTTTCTCAAGATGATCGAGCGCAGTACGCCCAAGAGCCAGCCGTTGCACTTGAGCGTGGACAACTACGCCACGCACCAACAGCCACAGGTACAGGCCGCGCTGGCCCAGCACCCACGCTTTCATATGCCCTTCACCCCCACCCGTTCCTCGGGGTTGAACAGGGTAGAGCGCTTCTTTCGCGACATCCCCGACAAACGCCTCCGTCGCGGCGTATTCACCCGCGTGGGCGATCTCGAAGTCGCCCTCAACGAATACCGCGCCCTCCACCACGCCAACCCCAAGCCGCTCATCTGAACCGCCAAGGCCAGCGATATCCTCGCCACGGTCACGCGTGCGCGCAAAAAACTGCATAAGGCCCGTTCTAAATGACGCACTACACTAGATCAATGAAAGTCAAAAGCACGCACATAGTTTGTCCCGAGTCTTGTAAACCGCAAACGGATCGGTCGTGATCCGCATTAGAGATATCGGCAACGATTACACGCGACCCTGTAATTTTTATATCTGCGCGCCCGATTAATGGGGCTTTTACAACTTTTACCGCTTACGTAGGAATGGCACGGTGCTTGCTTATAGGAACATAGGCGAAGCGCATCTTGCTTCTTATTTTCTTTAGACAATGGAGGTATTGATGAAACACTCGATTACAGGTAGTACCGCGATTGGGGCTCTGATATTTGCGATCGCTTTCGCGACTTATGGCGCCGACTCTACTAACATGGACAGGGCTAAAAATGATACGTCAGTGCCGCAAACCCGTAATGAGGAGATGGGGTCGTCTGCTCTGACACCCGATTGGCATCAGGTACGACGTGCAAGTAAAGTCATTGGCCAAAACGTGAAAAGCCCGGACGCAAAAAGCCTTGGAGAAATCAAGGATCTGGTGCTCGATCCGCGCGGTCGCATTGCCTATGCGGTGTTGTCATATGGCGGTTTTATGGGCTTAGGTATCAAGCTGTTCGCGGTTCCGTGGAGTGCGTTCACTTGGAATAGCGACAAACATTACTATGTACTTTCCGTCGACAAGGAAACCCTAAAGCGCGCACCGGGTTTCGACAAACAACGATGGCCTGACATGGCGAATTCTAAGTGGCACGAGGATGTATACAAGTACTACAATCAAAAGCCATATTGGCAGGAGGGTCGTTCCTAATTTTAGTTAGTGCAGCTACCTCCCTGGTCGCCCCTCCGCGACCGTAGCGCCGCCTGCTTCCAGCCGTAGGCGGCGCTTTTTTTGTATTCCTAAAGAGGAAAGTCTTTAATTATTTGGCTGCGCAACGCTCTCGACATTAGCAAATTTTACCCGCAATGAATGTAAAAATTGCCAGAAATTTCCACTTCGAAGGAATAGCAAGATATAATCAAATGCATTGAAACGCCTTCACCCATAACTCCCACATTCCTGTGATTACCAGAAAAATCGACTACGCCGTCTCCTCCGGCGCTGTAATCGGTAATCCCGAGCGGGTCGCCGCCGTACACGCTACCGGGTTGCTGGACACGCCGGCTGAGGTCGCGTTCGACCAGTACGCCAGACTCGCTAAGCGCCTCTTGCACGCTGCTGCGGCTTTCGTCACCATTATCGACGACAAAAGAGTATTTTTCAAAAGCGCAATCGCCTCTGTCGAGTTGCAAGGCACCCTGCCACGGGATGTGCCAATCGCCGATTCATATTGCCCTTATACCGTGTCGGCCGGATCAGCATTTACCGTCAGCGATACACGAATCGACATGCGCTTCGAAGGCCTCTCAACCGCGGATGGCTTCAACCTCATTGCGTACGCCGGCGTGCCGCTCGTGAGTGCCGGTGGCCACGCCATCGGCACTCTTTGTGTGACCGACGGCAGGTCGCGGGAGTGGACCGATGACGACCTCGCCACCCTTACCGGCCTCGCCGCCGCGGTCTCGATGGAAATAGAATTGCACCGCCGTGTGGCGGAACTGGAAAAGGCTGAAAGTTGGCTCACTGCGCAACGGCATAACTTATGTCTCGCCATGGACGCGGGTAACATCAACATTTTCGAATGGGATATCCCGAGGGATTACGTCTCTTGGTCTGAAAACCCTGAAGATTTGATCTTAAACCCGGTCGCCTTCACCGGCACCTTTGAAGACTTTATGGGTCTCATTTTCGCGGAGGACTGCGACCGCGTTCGCGCGGCGCTAAAATCAGCGCTGCACGGCCACGCGGAGTATCGCTGCGAGTTTCGCCTGCTGCGTGGCGGCGCATCCGTACGCTGGAGAGAGATGCGCGGCCGTGTGGAACAAGACCGCATTGGCAAGCCGCTGCGCATGATCGGCGTCGACATCGACATCACCGAGCGGAAATTAGCTGAAGGCAAGTCGTTTGAGGCCCATCAACGCTTGCAGGCGTTGATGGATGCAGTTCCGGTAGGCGTAAGTTATTCGGAAGACGCGAGCTGTCAGCACGTCACCGGTAATCGAGCCTTGTTGGCGCAATTTGGCGCGGCGGCTGAAGATAACTTGTCCGCGTCCGCTCCGCTTGAAACCGCCGCTGGTCGTCAAATCTGTTATTTCCAAGATGGCGAGTTAATTAGTGATGCCGACTTACCGCTACAGCGCGCCGTCGCCGAGAATCGCGCGATACCACCCACAGAGCTAGAAATCCATATGCCCGACGGCCGCTGTTGGTTTGCGGAAGCCTCGGGTGCGCCGATTAGCAACTCCCAGGGCAAGGTAACAAGCGGCGTCGCCGTGTTGGTGGACATCACGGCTCGAAAGCTTGCGCAGACGGCGCTGCGTACGTCCGAGGAGCAGCTTCGCCAGTTATACGCCGCGAGCCCTCACCCTGCTTGGGTGTACGCTATTGACAGCTTACAGTTCCTCGCCGTTAATCCGGCAGCAACGGCGCTGTACGGTTATAGCGAGGAAGAATTCTTGCGTATGCAGCTTGCCGACATCAGGTTACCCGAGGATGTACCTTATCTCATGGCTCAGCACCACGGGGTGCTCGCGGGCGAGATTGTGGGCGCTCCATTCCGGCATCAAACTAAGAGCGGCGAAGACCTATGGGTGGAAACCAGTGTACAGGTACTGACACATGGTTATGCGGGCCGACGCGCCGCCCTAGTGCAGATAACCGATGTCACCCAGCGTCGGCGCGCCGAAGCGGCGCTGCGCGAGAGCGAGGCGCAGTTACAACTTATCGCCCAAGCGCTGCCCGTCTACATCGTCCGTTGTGACGCGGAACTGCGCTACCTCTTCGTCAACAAAGCCTATGCCGAGCGCTTTGCCTCGACGCCAGAGCAACTACTCGGGAAGCGTTTACCCGACGTGGTTGGCGACTCGGCTTATCGCTCGGTTAAGCCCCATCTGGCTCGACTTCTGGCCGGCCATGCGGTTCAGTTTGAGATGACCATTCCATACGTGGGAGTGGGTTCGCGCTTCATGCGTTCGGCAAACGTGCCGGATTTCGACGAAGTCGGCAAGGTGCGCGGTTTCATCGGCGTGCTCATTGATCTCACCGACCGCAAACGTGCCGAGGACGCGCTTAAGGAATCCGACCGCCGCAAGGACGCGTTCCTTGCCATGCTCGCCCACGAGCTCAGGAGCCCGCTCGCCCCCATCCACACCGCTGCCGAGCTGTTACGTCGGCTCAACGTGGATATCCAGCCGGCTCGACACGCGGCCGAAATCGTCGCCCGCCAGGCGGCACACATGGCCAGGCTGGTAGACGACCTCATGGACATCTCGCGCGTGGGTCAAGGAAAGATTGTACTGAAGAGATCCCCCCTCGAGCTTTCCGAGCTCATTAATGTCGGGGTCGAACTCGCTCGCCCGTTGGTCGATGCCAAAAGTCATGCGCTAGGCCTCACCTTGCCTGATGAGCCGCTATACGTGCTGGGCGACCCAGTGCGCCTCGCCCAGGTGGTCGGCAACCTCTTGAACAACGCGGCGAAGTACACTGAGGAGTACGGCAGGATTGGGGTAAGCCTGGCGCGCGAGGGCCAGTATGCAATTGTCACGGTGCAAGACAACGGTATCGGAATCGACAAAGATGTCCTGCCCCATGTGTTCGATCTCTTCACCCAGGCCGATAGCTCGCTTGACCGGGCGGACGGGGGGCTCGGCATTGGGCTCTCACTCGTGAAAAGCTTGGTCGAACTCCACGAGGGGCGGGTAGCGGTGGAAAGCGAAGGCTTGCACCGAGGTAGCACCTTTCGCGTCTGGTTGCCGCTCATCGCCGCGCCCGCCGCGCACAAGGTCACGCCGAGCGCTCCGCACCGCGTTCTTGTCGCCGACGATAACGTCGACTCTGCGGCGAGCAGGCGCGGAGGAACCCCTCTGACAGTCAAAGGAAGCGGGTTTCGATCGTCATCTCGTCAAGCGCGTTGACCCCGCCCCTTTCTTCGCTGTCCTAACATGCATTGGGCCCTGCCTAGGCCCGCGCCGCCTTCCCCTCTCTTGCATCGGCGATTAATACCCTGCCATTCAATAGCCCCGATTCTGCACGGCTGATCCGATACAACGAACGCACGGGCGCTGAGCACACCAATGCGCGGTTCAGGGATGAGTTCGGCGGCAAGGCCATCCTGGTCAAGGGCGATGCTAAGGTCAGGGGACACTTGATGTTCGGCATCGTGGCTTTGTGCGCTGATCAGTTGAAGCGATTGCGACAGTGATGCGCCTTTACTTGAGTCACACCTTCAACGCACACAATGATGCGAGGCTGCGCTTGCGCCGCATCTTCAAAAACATGCACAGATCATAACCGCTACGCTAATTTGAACCGGGCAGAACGACAAATTGCCTACTGCAGGCAAACACGCCTGCGTGAAACTTTGTAAGTTTTGACTTTTTCAAGAAGCTCTGACTATTTCCATTTCATCGTCGTCCCATTAACCTGACGACGCTGGCGCATTGGGAACGTACAATGCGTGCCGTGCCGATAAGCTCGTCGGTAACTATTGCATCCGGTTCGGTAACTCTTGCCGCGCGGCGGCGTCCAGGTTGCCAGCACAGCGTTACGAATTACTTGCCTGGGGACCGCGACGAGCGGACTCATCTAGCATAGTAACCGAGCGCGTCGTAAGAGCCGGACATTCTCAAAGCAAAGTTTGTGGGTTTGCCAGTTGTGTGCAGTTAATTGTGCAGGTGGCGGGCTATTAATTAATGCCAAGCAATTCGACGGACGTTTTGGCAAGGAACTTGCTTATGGTGTATTCACAAGGCGATGACTTTTTCCGCATTCAGTCGAACGAGTGGTGTTCACCAAACCGACTGGCGACTCAGTCTCCGCCGACCTTCAGATGTTGTTCCTTTCCTAGGCTGGTCGCTCGCACAAGAGAGGAGGATAACTGAGCGTTTGGAACCAGGATTTTGTAGAAGGATGGGTGCAAGTCGGTCATGGTACGAGCACACCCATGAACGCCACGCATTTGCAATATTGATCCAGTGATTTGCTTAACCCTGTGTTGAGTTGTCCCCTGCGGCTTCGCGTAGCGAGGTCGGTTGTCCCTAATCCTTGACTTAGAGAGAATATGAAAACATTGCAATTCATGCGTGAAAGATCCGTTTGGGTTACCACTCCCGCCGTTATCGCGCTGGCATTCACGCTTACAGGCTGCCCGGGTGACAATGATAATAACGACAATGGCGCTGACGGGCCCAAGACTTCCGAAGCGCCGGTCGTACATCAGACCGGCAATGTTGCTTCGGGCCAGCAAGTATTTCGTTTCGAGACCTTTGGCAACGAAGCCTTCTTTACCGACGCAATGCGCTTACAGCAAGGTGTGGTCGCGGCTGGGGTGACCCCCATCGGCGCGCTGAAGCTCGGCCTCAATGTCGATGTCGATGCACTGGATACCGCCACGCAACAGGCGCTGGCGGCGGAGTTGAAGACGGACCTGACACCGGCCAATGCGCCGCTGCTTAACAGTCCCGCCACCACCATCAAACTGATCAATGCCAACGCGGTGATCGGCATCGTCGCCGTGGACACCAACGGCGACGGCGTCATCGACGTGAGCAACGGCGACAAGACGGGAGCGAGTTGCGCGCTCTGCCATACTATCACCGATGCTTCTGTCTTCAATTTAGCCAACGGGGGTTCGATCGGCAAGCGTTTGGACGGTCGCGCTAACCATAATCTCGACTTCGGCACCCTGATCGCTACCGCGCAGAACTCACGCGCCTACTACCCGGTGTTGCAACTGGCGCTCGACGCCAACGGCGGCAAGACCCTGGGCCGCGCACCGACCGGGCTGACACCGACCTCCACCGAGGCGGAGGTCGACGCGTATCTGTCCAACAAGGCCTATTATCCGGTCGGCATGTTCGACGACACCTTCGACGGCAACGGCGATCCGATGCACAACTCGGCCTTGTTCCGCACCGATTTAGCTGCACCCTGGGGCACGGAAGGGGCGATTGCACGCCTTGATAATTTCAGCAACCTAGTCTACACCGGGCTGTTCGACCCCACTACGCTGACCACCCCAGGCGGGCGGGCCTTTTTGATGAAGCTGGGTGGGACAGCGGCCGGGACAGAAATCGCCGATGGTTACGTCAAGGTATTGGCAGCTACCGGGGTCACGGGTTACCCGTTCGTTAAAGCCAGCGCGAGCCCGGCCGCCGGAACTGAAGATGCACCACTCGGCATTCGTGTTGACAACACCAAGCTGCTTGATATGAACGCCTATCTGAATAGCCTACAAGCGCCTAAAGGCGTGGTGGCGAATGCCTTTGCCGCCGCGCGCGGCCGTCAGACGTTCCGCACCAATTGTACGAGTTGCCATAACGTGAATCAGGGCCAAGCCGTACCGGCTTTCGTGGTGGCGATGAAGACCATCTTCCCGGGCGACAACCCGGTTACGCTGTTGCCGCAGCGCGACCCGCCGCTTAATCCTATCCTGAACACGGCCGACAACATTTTCGACGACAAAATGGCCGTAGTGAATGCCAGCATACGTGGCGACAAGCGCGGTACGGCTATGCCATTACTACTCGACCTGGCACGCAAGCCGAACTTCCTGCATGACAACTCGGTCCCCACTCTCGATGCGTTGCTGAACCCGAGTCGCGGCGCAACGGCACCCCATCCGTTCTTCCTCGCCGACCCGGCGCAACGGGCGGATATGGTGGAGTTCTTGCGAGGCCTGGATACGGATAGTTAAAAGAAGAATCCCGCACCGTGATGGTTACTAACAAGATACAGTCGCGGTGCGAGGAATTTCCCGTATGTGGATCAGGGTTCGTTATCAAATTATCTGTTCGGCGCTATTTAGCCAAGCAGGATCCTTAATGACAAATCCCAATGGAAGTGTAGAAGAAGAGGTAAAAGTGACGGTTCCAAAGCACTGCGCGAAACAATGCAAGAATTCTACAAGGCATATGCACCAGAGCTATCAAACCCGAGAAGCAGTTCATCATTGAAGTGCAAGCCGCCAAATCGGCTCGCCTGCTGCCAATAATTGCAAGCATCACGGTGAACTTGTTCTGCGCGGTCGGCATCGTGACCTTAATGGGATGGATCCCGACGTTGATCGGTAGCCCCAGTGAACGCGCCCAGGGCGCGGCAGAGGCGGCGAAACCAGCCGCCGCGAAGGGGCCCGCATAATGGCGCCACGCACGTGGCGAGTAATAGTCCAAACAGAGCGATATGTGCTAAATGCGGTGTGACTGAGTCGACGCGGGAACTCGACGGGCGCGGTGCAGGGATTCGGTTTGGCGCAGGCCGCGGTGGCCGGCAGCGAGAGCGGGAAACAGGTGAAATAGACCCGGAGCGATGAGGTGATTGTCCGCTTTGATGACGGGTCGTGCAGTGTATGTAACGAAGGGAGTCGCTCCGTGGCGGGCCGGGTGACAGTGTCAAAGTCTCATTAACGGCGCGATCCGGTCGAACGGCTGACATCTGCACAACGAGTCAGCGAGGAGAAAGTGAAATGTCATTAGGAACAATACTATTGATAGTTTTGGTTCTGCTGCTGATTGGTGTGATTCCAACCTGGCCACACAGCAGTGGATAGGGCTATGGTCCGAGCGGAATTCTGGGTCGGTGTTGCTCGTGGTCGTCAACCCGCCACGAAGATGTTGCATTTAGCCGTCTCATTGGCTCATCCAAAACCAGCCGAGCTGATTACAAGCCAGCATGGCATCAGGTTCTTCAAGCTAAGGCCGCGCAGGCGGCCGAGTTCTCGCACTCATAATTAACCAATCATTTGCAGTAATTTTGAACTTTCATAGGAGGACATCATGCAACATCCGTCGCACAAATTAGCTAAAATCGTCGCCATTGCCGCTCTGGCCTGCAGCACTACCAGCTTCGCCGCCAGCCATCGCGAGGCGCCGTTGATCTCCAATGACCCATGCGCCGATATT
The DNA here is from genome assembly GCA_039917535.1 of Burkholderiales bacterium. Taxonomy (GTDB): domain Bacteria; phylum Pseudomonadota; class Gammaproteobacteria; order Burkholderiales; family JALYOK01; genus JBDSJK01. Next base: position 918 of record JBDSJK010000239.1, on the reverse strand, counting down.
ACGGACACTTATCTCTTTCGCAGTTGGACGAACCCGAATAACGTCGTCATGATCATGAACGTGATTCCGGGGCAAGAGCCAAGCTCAGGGCCGAACTATTTTAATTTTTGTGAGGACGTCAGCTACACGTTCAACTTCGACACGAACGGCGATGGTCATGCGGGAGACGTGGTGTATGAAGTACGTTTTAAGTCTGAAATTCGGCAAGTCGTGAAGAGTTTGAAACTTCCGTTGTCTTACGTCGCCTTGCCGCCCATCACTAAGCTGGACGGCGCCGGTTCGGAAGGGCTGGGACTGCGTCAAAGCTACACGGTGACGCAAATTAAGAACGGTGTGCGCACCAATATCGGCACTAAACCCATGTTCGCTGTGCCATCCAACGTGGGCCCGCGCACCATTCCCAATTACGAAGACCTCGCTTCCCAGGGCATCTATGGTCTTAACAATGGTGGAAAGGTGTCCGCCGGTCAGCGCGATGAAACTTTTTATATCGATCTTGGCGCCGTGTTCGACACGCTCAATCTGCGCGGCTCCGCGATTTTGACGCCCGGACAGGACGCAACCAACAACGCTAATCCCTTTGGCAATGATTCCTTCTCCGGCTTTAATGTTAGCAGCATCGCCATCGAAGTTCCGATCACGGCGCTGACCAGCAATCACAGCGGCGTCATCGGCATGTATGCCGCCACCAGCCGTCAGAAATTTAAGGTGCTGAGCGCGACCGGCGTGGCCGTGAACGCCGGACAACTCCAGCAGGTGGCGCGCATGGCCAACCCGTTGGTGAACGAAGTTATTATCGGCACAGGGCAAAAGGACTTTTGGAACGCGACGGAACCCGAGAAGGAAGCACAGTTCTTGGATTTCTATCTCAACTCGCGGCTTGCTACGGCGCTCAATATCGTTTTCGGCACCCACTTT
>JBDSJK010000238.1:0-8568 GCA_039917535.1 Burkholderiales bacterium | reverse complement strand
CGAAACCGCGATCAAAATAGGTGCGACGGGAACTTTGCTCGACGGCCCCGCAAAATTCAATATTACCAATCAGAAGGATGGCAGTCTGCGCATCGAAGGCAGCGGCAACGCGAAATTCGACAGGATGAAAAAGCACTTCAACGCCGAGGCGATGAAGTTTGTCACCAATGATGCCGACTGGTCCGGCGTCGTGAATATTAACAACGGCAAGGGCGAGCTGCAAGCGACGGCGATTACACAAGTGCTCGGCACGCCAGCAAAGTTTAAGATCAGCACGACAGGCGACGGCACCACGTTACTCGAGGGCAGCGGCAGCGTAGACACAGCCGCCCTCGAACAGCAGTTGCACCTCGCCATACTCAAATATTTTTCCAAGACCGCCGATTGGAACACCAAGATTAAGCTCAAGAATGAAAAGGCGGAGATCACCGTCAATGCGAACGGCAAGCTTTATGGTGAGCCGGTTGCGCTGGTGATCAGCAGTCTGGGTAACGACGCGTGGGATGTGCGCGCCCAAGGCGTCGCAACGCCCAGCATGATTAGGCGACTTTACCCGCAACCCTGGGTGGACGCTCTCTCGGGTACTAGCAGTTGGACCGGGCACTTCACCACCAAGGGCAAGCAATATGGTGGCCAAATCGAATCAAATTTGCGTGGCCTCACTTCCAACTTGCCCGAGCCCTTGACCAAAGCCGCCTACGATTCGTGGGCATCACGAATCGACATCGGCACCGCCTCCCCAGGCGTAGAACGTTGGCAGGTGCGCATCGGCGAGCGCCTCAGCGCGCAACTGCTAGCGCAGGAAATCGGCTACGGCAAACACGTCATTGAAAAAGGTGAAGTCGTATTCGGCGGCTCGGCGTCGATACCGGCCCGTGATGGAATTTGGCTAACGGGGCGCATAGAAAATCTCGATGCCGACGGTTGGCGCGCGCTGGCCAAACCGATGTTGCCGGGATCGCATAGCGGCGGAAGCGGCGGCGCACCGTTTAATTTCGGCGGCGTCGATCTCGCCGCGACCAAAATGACGCTGTTCCAACGTAGTTTTGTCAACTTTAAATGTAAAGTGGCGGCGGGGAAAGAGCAATGGACTATCGCACTCGATGGCCCGGATGTCCGTGGTGACGCGAGTTGGCAGCCCGATGGCGCGGGCCGCATCGTCGCGCGCTTGACGCAGCTCACCCTGCCGCCGGAACTACCCAACGTCGGCCCGCGTGGCGCGCTTGCCGCGACGGGGCCCGGTCGCTTGCCGGCCATGGATATCGTCGCCGATCGTTTCCAAGTCGGCAATCGCAAACTGGGGCGACTGGAACTCATGGCAACGCAACAGGGTCAAGATTGGCACATCGATCGCGTCCAGCTTTCTAGTCCAGCGGGGGTGTTCGTGGCCGATGGGGTGTGGCAGGGATGGCTGGATAAGCCCCAGACCGCCTTGAATCTGAATCTGCGCGTGAGCGACTTGGGCCAATATTTGGCGGACATCGGCTATCCCAAGACGGTGAAACGCGGCAGCGCTGAAATCAAAGGCCGGGTGTCATGGACTGGCGATCCGTATGCGCTCGATCCGCCAAGCCTGAGCGGTTCGTTTACGCTCGGGGCTAAATCGGGACAGTTTTTAAAAGTCGAGCCCGGCATTGCCAAGTTGCTGGGTCTGATCAGCTTGCAGTCGCTGCCACGCCGTATTACCTTTGACTTCCGCGATATTTTCAGCGATGGTTTTGCCTTCGATGACATTTCCGCCGACGTGAACATGAGCTTGGGCACCTTGAGCACGGAGAACTTTGTTATGGCAGGATCAGCGGCCGGTGTGTTGCTGCAAGGCACGGCTTACGTGCGCAACGAAACTCAAGATCTGCGCGTGAAAGTGGTGCCCAGCCTGGGCGAAACCGTGGCAATCGCGGGCGGACTGGCCGGTGGACCCATAGTAGGCGTGGGCGCTTATATTTTGCAAAAACTGTTGCGCAACCCTATCGATAAAATTTTTGCCTATCATTACACTGTAACGGGAAAATGGGACGATCCCGTGGTAACCAAAGCAGCACGCCCGCAACAGGAAAAGAAAATCATACAACGTTAAGAGTTACGAACCTAATCCATGACAACGAAAAAACCATCGAGCAATGCTAATTCAGGTTTTGGCAAAGCCAAACCGATACGCGGCATCGTCCGCATTGCGGCGCTGCAAATGGCTTCCGGTCCGGCCATTGAGGGCAACATCGCGGAAGCGGCGCGCCTGATCGAGATGGCCGCCGTGCAGGGCGCGAACCTGGTCGCGCTGCCGGAACACTGGGCGCTCATCGGCCATAAGGACACCGACAAAGTCGCGGCGCGTGAAAAACCCGGCAAAGGGCCGCTACAAGACTTTCTCAGCAAAGCGGCGAAGCAAAACAAAGTGTGGATTATCGGCGGCTCGATTCCGCTGGAGGCCAGCGTGCCGGAAAAAGTCCGCAACACCTGCTTGGTGTACGACGAGCTAGGCAAATGCGTCGCGCGCTACGACAAAATTCATCTGTTTGGTTTGGATCTGGGCCAGGAAAAATTCAACGAATCGAGAACCATCGAAGCGGGTGACAAGATCGTTGTGCTCGATACGCCCTTCGGCAAGCTGGGCTTGTCGATTTGCTATGACCTGCGCTTTCCCGAGTTGTATCGCGCCATGAAGCAGGTGGACATCCTTTCCATTCCTTCGGCCTTTACGGAAACCACCGGCCGCGCCCACTGGGAAGCGCTGATCCGCGCCCGCGCCATTGAGAACCTCGCTTACGTCATCGCCCCTGCCCAGGGCGGCTATCACCGTTCCGGCCGCGAGACCCACGGCGACAGCATGATCGTTGACCCGTGGGGCGTGGTGGTCGATCGTCTGTCGCGCGGCTCGGGCGTGGTTATGGCGGGGATGAACCCGAAGTATCAAGCGAGCTTGCGCAAGAGTCTGCCGGCGCTGACTCATCGGACTATCCATCGCGTTTAGCGGCTAAGCCAGTCAGAGTGGTAAAATGATATCTGCCACATGCCGCACGGATATTGGATGTTGGCGGCATAGGGCTGGAGAACCGCTCTGACATTGGTTCTACAGCCAGGCAACTTTAACAATTGATTGCTGTCGTACTAGTATTACCGCCCACTACGTCAGCAAACGCCGTCCCTTCTAGCAAGGACATTATCGCTGATGCATCTCAGCGAGATTCTGGAAAACCATGGAAACCACTGCGCTTTTTAACACCGCCAGCCAATATTTGCTGACCCCTTACGATCTCGATCAACACGCCATCAATCGCGTGTTCGGCCAGATCATGACTCATTCGGTGGACTACGCCGATTTGTATTTTCAGTACAGCCGTTCGGAGGGCTGGAGCCTGGAAGAAGGCCAGGTGAAATCCGGTAGTTTCAATATCAGCCAGGGCGTCGGCATCCGCGCCGTGAGCGGCGAAAAAACCGCCTTCGCTTACTCCGACGACATCAACCTCGCCGCGCTAGAGGCCGCTGCTTCCGCGACGCGCGCCATTGCTTCGGCGGGCGCGAACGGCAAACTGCCCGTCGCACAATCGGGCCAGCCGCGCAAGTTGTACGGTCCGCAAGATCCCATTGCCAGCTTGTCCGACACCGCGAAAGTGCGATTGTTGGAGAAGCTGGAAAAATATGCGCGCGAACTCGATCCCCGCGTCACGCAAGTCATGGCGAGTCTCGCCGCCGAGTTTGATGTCGTGCTGGTGTCGCGCAGCGATGGCTTGACGGCAGCCGACGTGCGGCCCCTGGTGCGGCTTTCCGTGCAGGTGATCACGGAAGAAGGCGGCAAGCGTGAGCAGGGTTCCGCAGGCGGCGGCGGACGGTTTGATTACGGTTATTTCAGCGACGCGGTGTTGCAAGACTACGCCAAGCAAGCGGTGCATCAAGCCGTCACCAACCTTAACGCCAAAGCCGCGCCGGCAGGCACCATGACCGTCGTACTCGGCAACGGCTGGCCCGGCATCTTGCTGCACGAAGCCATCGGCCACGGGCTTGAGGGCGACTTCAACCGCAAGGGAAGCAGCGCATTTTCCGGCCGCATCGGCGAGAGAGTCGCCGCGCCCGGCGTCACCGTACTCGACGATGGCACCATACCCGATCGTCGCGGCTCGCTCAACATCGACGACGAAGGCAACCCCACGCAACGCACCACGCTGATTGAAAACGGTGTGCTCAAAGGCTACATCCAAGACAGCCTCAACGCCCGCCTCATGGGCATGCCGCTCACCGGCAACGGCCGCCGCGAATCCTTTGCTCACATCCCCATGCCGCGCATGACCAACACCTACATGCTCAACGGCGGCAAAGACCCGCAAGAGATTATCGCGTCGGTCAAAAATGGGCTATACGCCGTGAATTTTGGCGGTGGCCAAGTCGACATCACCAACGGCAAATTCGTCTTCTCCGCCGCCGAAGCCTATATGATCGAAAACGGCAAAGTAACTTATCCCGTCAAAGGCGCAACATTAATCGGCAACGGCCCTGACGTGTTGACCCGTGTTTCTATGATAGGCAACGACATGGCGCTGGATGCAGGTGTGGGGACATGCGGCAAAGATGGCCAGAGCGTTCCGGTTGGCGTGGGACAGCCTACGTTGAAGATTGATGGATTGACGGTGGGTGGGACGGGTTAGCAAGGTGAAGGAATCGACAACGTATTTAAGGCCACACTACCTTGATGCATCGGCGATGGTAAAACTTGTGGTCGACGAAGAATATAGTGATCGTGTTCGTTCCTATGTGTTGGCACCGAGTCAAAGCTGGCGACTATGTACGTCATATTGTTTTTTCGAGTCCCTCAATGTATTGAAGGCGAAAACAAATCGAAAAGAACTTTCAGATCGCGGCTACATTGCAGGATCACGCAGTCTCATTCGCCTTGTTATAAACAGTGTCATCAAGCTCGTACACCTGGACGTCCTCTCCACCAGCGGTTTCGCAGAAGGCGAACGGTTGGTGAAATTGCACAAGATCGATTTTATTGACGCGTTTCAAGTAATCTCAATTAAAAATTCTTGGCCTCAGTTGGCACATCCCTCGCGGCCGTTACTTGTAACTGCTGACAGCGGACTGTCAAAAGCTGCGGAAAAAGAGGACATTCAGGTATGGTTCTGTCGTGAAACTAAACGACCGAAGCTTATGTGACTCAGCCTGAGTTCGGCTGAAGCATAAAGCCAAACGTTGGGCTTAGCCGATTGGCCTCAGATTTCACATACGAATCAGATGATACGCGAGCGTCTGGTACGCGGTTATTCGGAGCTAATATAAGCTCTCTTTGTAGCGGAGTACTAATTTGTTAATCGCTGCAATCACTAGGTCGAGAGGATTGTCCTCACAGTATTTCAGTACAAATTTGAACCTCGAGATCGACTCTGTACCATCAAAGAAATTTGCTTTCCCGAGGCTTAAGACATTGATCGCAGTAAGATAGCCCTCGACGTAAGCAATATAAACATTTTCTCCATCAATAGTTTTCTTCACGTCATCTGTCATCGCACCGCAGGACTTTGATCCATATGAAAAGGTAGCGCCAATTCCATTTTGGTCGCGCGCCGCTACCGCACTCGCAAACACAAAAACGGCAAAAAACGAAATCAGAAAACGCAATTTCTTAACCTTTGTCACAAAATATCTATTCATTTTAGAAGTCCTCCTAAAAGAATTGTACATTGGTTACATTAAAAAAATCTTCTCCGAAGAGATCGTAAGCCGGAGTAAAATAAATTCAGAGGAACTACATCTTGAGGAAATAATTCGTGCCTGGAATAACCACTTCGATCGCTGAAGTTACCCACGTTTCAAAGCATGGCTTTTGGCTGCTGTTGGACAAGGAGGGATTGCTGGTTCCGTTTGAGCAGTCTCCGTGGTTTCGCAAAGCGACCATCGAGCAGCTATCGGACGTTTCATGGCCGACGCCGAACCATTTATACTGGCCGCAGCTCGATGTTGATCTATCGGTCGAATCGATTCGTGATCCAACTGGCTACCCACTCGTTTCCAAGACATCGTAGCCCACTCCAACACAACGAAAGGTCTTTCACTTCTGGATGGCCAACAAGTTAATAACAACCTATGGAGACGAAACCTATGCAGACTTTAACAGGTAAGATCGCTTGGATTACCGGCGCGGGCACAGGTATCGGATTATCAGGCGCGCAGATGTTGGCAAAGGCTGGCGCACTGGTGGTGATGTCCGGACGCCGTGGCGATGTGTTGGAGAAGGAAGCGGAAAAAATTCGCGCTGCCGGTGGCCATGTTGAGACCCTGGCCGTTGATGTTACCGATCGCGAGGACGTGGCGAAAGCCGCCGATACTATTCTTGCCCGACATGGCCGTATGGACATTCTGGTCAATAGCGCGGGCATGAATGTTCCCAACCGGTTTTTCAGTAACCAGACGCCGGCGGGTTTTGACAGTGTGATCAGCGCCAACCTGAATGGGACGTTTTACACGATCGCCGCCGTATTATCCACGATGCGCAAGCAGCGCAACGGGCTGATTATCAATGTGTCGTCTTGGGCCGGGCGCTACGCCGCTCACATGACGGGCGCCGGTTACAATGCGGCGAAAGCGGGCGTCATTGCGCTCACCACCTCGATCAACATGGAAGAGTGTGGCAATAACATTCGCGCTTGCGCGCTGTGTCCCGGTGAAGTGGCGACGCCCATCATGTTGAACCGCCCTATTCCACCCAGCAAGGAAGCGCTCGACAGCATGCTGCAAGCGGACGATCTGGGTCGGATTATTCTGTTCCTGGCGGAATCGCCAGCGCATATGTGTGTCAACGAAATTCTGGTCAGCCCGACCACTAACCGGATCTATTTGGGGACGACGGAAAAAGCGAAAACTTAAAAACGCATTTTCTTACCGCGCCACGAGCCTTACCCAGCCTTGTTCCTGGCGACATATGGCCTAGGTGCCGCATGGCAAATACCTCGCGGCGTGGCCTGCATTAACATGTTCCCTGTAAAGGAGCCATTGTGTTCACCTACATCACGCTCGGTACGAACGAGCTGAAGCGCGCCATCGCCTTCTATGACGCGACGCTCGCGCCGCTCGGATTGAAACGCTGCGAGCCCGACGAAGAAGGCTGGGAGGAAATCGCCGGTTGGGGCAGCTACGAAAATGATGGCGCGCAAGAACTCGCGCTGTGGCTCACCAAGCCTTTCGACGGCAACGCCGCGACGCCCGCTAATGGCACGATGGGCGCGTTACGCGCGACAAGCTGGGCGGCCGTGCGCGCATTTCATGCCCCTGTCCATGGCGGCACGTCGGAAGGCGCGCCCGGCTTGCGTCCGCAGTATAACGACGATTTCTACGCCGCCTACGTGCGCGATCCCGATAGCAATAAACTCGCCGCGTTCCGTGGATTTTCCAGTAGTGGATGGGCAAGCTCTATCATTTGCCCACGCGGTTGGCCATCAACCGTTATTACTCTTGCCTAAAAATTAGGCAAGACAAGTAGAACATCTGGGTCAGTTTTCGATCAGCGCCGCTATAAAAAGTAGGTCAGTTTTCGGTCAGCGACAACAGGTGATGAATCACTTAATGTTCGGCGTTCTCGTGTTGAGCGCCGACCCGTTGAGGCGATTGCAATAATGACCGCGCCAAATCACAACCTCTCGGCGCCTCCCTTTTCTGATCAAGCGCGGGCGCCCTATCGCCCGCAAGGGGGAAAAATATGATTCCGCCACCCTAATCACCGACAACTGATCCCATCTCGGAAAAATCACTCCTCAAGAGCGGATGGCGCACTGCGGAATCTTACAAAATTCGGGTTTCGCAAGAGGCTCACCTATAACCTACTATAGTGATTGACGACACGCCGGTTGGGGGATAAATTGATGGATGGCGAAAAAGGGCGTTTGAAATCCCTATTCGCTACCTGCTTTAATCCAGGGTGGCCGCGTTCCAGAGCGCCGGGCGGGCCGCCGCCGACCAACTGGCGCTGAAGGAGTAGTCATGTCTTTGCGCATCAACGACACCGCCCCCGACTTCACGGCCGAGACCACCCAGGGCACGATCCGCTTTCACGACTGGATCGGGGATAGCTGGGCGATCCTGTTTTCGCACCCGAAGGACTTTACCCCTGTGTGCACCACCGAACTCGGCTACATGGCGAAAATCGAGCCCGAGTTCACGCGCCGCAACTGCAAGCTGATCAACCTGTCGGTGGACCCAGTGGACAACCACACCCGCTGGGCCAAGGACATCGAGGAGACGCAGGGCCACCTGCCGAACTACCCGATGATCGCCGACACCGACCTGAAGGTGGCCAAGCTTTACAACATGCTGCCCGCCGAGGAGCCCGGCACCGCCGAGGGCCGCACGGCGGCCACCAACGCCACCGTCCGCTCGGTCTTCGTCATCGGCCCCGACAAGAAGATCAAGCTGATGATGACCTACCCGATGACCACCGGCCGCAACTTCGACGAGATCCGGCGCGTGCTCGACTCGATGCAGATGACGGCCAAGCACAAAGTCGCCACGCCCGTGAACTGGCAGCCGGGCGACGACGTGATCATCGCCGGCTCCGTGTCCGACGACGACGCGAAGGCGCTGTTC
>JBDSJK010000237.1:0-6789 GCA_039917535.1 Burkholderiales bacterium | reverse complement strand
AGATCAAGAAAATCGCTAAGCGCTTAAAAGTGCTGGAAGCGTTCTCCCGTTCCGGTGTGAAGCCGGACTGGATGATCATGGAAGTCTTGCCAGTTCTGCCGCCGGAATTGAGGCCGTTAGTACCGTTGGACGGTGGCCGTTTTGCAACCAGCGATTTGAACGATCTTTATCGTCGCGTTATCAACCGTAACAATCGTCTGCGTCGTTTGCTTGAACTCAAAGCGCCGGAGATCATTGTCCGTACTGAAAAGCGCATGTTGCAGGAATCGGTGGACTCCCTGCTTGATAACGGTCGCCGCGGCAAGGCCATGACCGGCGCCAACAAGCGTCCGCTCAAGTCCCTCGCGGACATGATCAAGGGCAAAAGCGGTCGCTTCCGCCAGAACCTGCTTGGCAAGCGCGTTGACTACTCCGGCCGTTCGGTCATTGTGGTGGGCCCGCAATTGAAATTGCATCAATGCGGATTGCCTAAGAAGATGGCGTTGGAATTGTTTAAACCGTACATTTTCAATCGCCTTGAAGTCATGGGACTTGCCACCACCATCAAGGCTGCGAAGCGCATGGTGGAGGCAGAAGAGCCGGTAGTGTGGGATATTCTGGAAGAAGTCATCCGCGAGCATCCGGTATTGTTGAATCGCGCACCCACACTACATCGCTTGGGCATCCAAGCTTTCGAGCCGGTGTTGATTGAGGGCAAGGCAATTCAACTGCACCCGCTGGTTTGCGCGGCATTCAACGCCGACTTTGACGGCGACCAAATGGCCGTCCATGTGCCATTGTCGCTGGAAGCACAGATGGAGGCGCGCACACTGATGTTGGCCTCGAACAATATTTTGTCGCCTGCCAACGGCGATCCAATTATTGTGCCATCGCAGGACATCGTGTTGGGCCTGTACTACATCACCCGCGATCGTATCAATGCGGTGGGCGAGGGCGCATTGTTTTCCGACGTGTCCGAAGTCTCGCGGGCCTATGAATCACGCAAAGTCGAATTGCACGCGAAGGTTCATGTGCGCATCAAAGAATACGAGATGAGCGAACAAGGTGAGCGCAAGGAAAAGATTACTCGCTATGAAACCACTGTTGGCCGCGCCTTACTGTCCGAGGTGTTGCCCGATGGCCTTCCCTTCCAGCTGATCAACAAGGCGCTCAAGAAAAAAGAAATTTCTCGCTTGATTAACGCGAGCTTCCATCGTTGCGGGCTGCGCGAGACGGTGATCTTCGCCGACAAACTGATGCAAACGGGTTTCAGCTTGGCGACCCGCGCCGGTATTTCCATTTGTGTGGACGACATGTTGGTGCCGACGCAAAAAGAACCGATCATCACGGCGGCGGAAAAAGAAGTTAAAGAGATCGAATCACAGTACACGTCCGGTTTGGTCACCCAAGGTGAACGTTACAACAAGGTGGTCGATATCTGGAGTCGTGCCGGCGATCACGTTGCCAAGGCGATGATGGATCAGCTTGGCACAGAGCCTGTGGTCGATCGCAAGGGTAAGACCGTCAATCAGGAATCGTTTAATTCAATCTACATGATGGCCGACTCGGGTGCGCGTGGTTCCGCCGCCCAGATCCGTCAGCTTGCCGGGATGCGCGGTTTGATGGCTAAGCCTGACGGCTCAATCATTGAAACGCCGATTACGGCAAACTTCCGTGAAGGCCTGAATGTATTGCAATACTTCATTTCTACCCACGGTGCTCGGAAAGGCCTGGCAGACACGGCCTTGAAGACGGCGAATTCTGGCTACCTGACGCGTCGCCTCGTGGACGTCACGCAAGATCTAGTTGTGACCCAGCTCGATTGCGGAACGAAGACCGGCATGAACATGCGTGCCTTGGTCGAGGGCGGCGAGGTGGTAGAGCCGTTGCGTGATCGTATTCTTGGCCGTGTGGCTGCAGCCGATTTGTTCAGCACCGAGAGCGGTGAGACGCTGATTGAATCGGGCACCTTGCTAGACGAAACCTGCCTCGACGCAATTGAGGCGGCGGGGATTGATGAGGTCAGAGTGCGCACACCCTTGAACTGCGAAACCCGTCATGGTCTGTGCGCCCAGTGCTACGGACGCGATCTGGGTCGTGGTAGTCCCGTCAACGTTGGCGAAGCAGTGGGCGTGATTGCCGCCCAGTCCATCGGTGAGCCGGGTACGCAGTTGACGATGCGCACCTTCCACATCGGTGGTGCTGCTTCTCGTGCCGCTGTGGTGAGCCAGGTGGAAAGTAAATCCAACGGTACGGTGCGCTTCATTGCCACGATGCGTTATGTGACCAATGCGCGTAACGAGCCGGTTGTTATTTCCCGCAGTGGCGAGATGATAGTGGTCGACGATTCTGCTCGGGAGCGTGAACGCCACAAGATTCCCTACGGCGCGATTTTAAATATCCAAGACGGTAATAAAGTCAAAGCGGGTCAAGTTTTGGCGATGTGGGATCCCCATACCCGTCCGATCATTACCGAGTATGCGGGTGAGGTACGTTTTGAGAACGTTGAAGAAGGTGTGACAGTCGCGAAACAAATCGACGATGTGACTGGCCTGTCAACGTTGGTGGTGATCGATCCCAAGCGACGTGGCACGGTACAGTCGAAAGGACTTCGTCCGCAGGTCAAGCTGTTGAACGAGAAGGGTCAGGAAGTCAAGATTCCGAACTCCGATACCCCGGTGAACTACACATTCCAAATCGGCGCGATTATTACCGTCAAGAATGGCCAGCAGGCCTCGATCGGCGAAGTTCTCGCGCGCATTCCGCAAGAATCTTCCAAAACTCGCGACATTACCGGCGGTCTGCCGCGCGTAGCCGAGTTATTTGAAGCACGTTCGCCGAAAGATGCGGGGCTACTTGCAGAGGCAACCGGCACCGTTTCCTTCGGTAAAGACACCAAGGGCAAGCAGCGCCTGATTATTACCGACCTGGACGGCATTGCCCATGAGTATTTGATTACCAAGGAAAAGCACATTACCGTACACGATGGCCAAGTCGTGAACAAAGGTGAGATGATCGTCGATGGGCCCATGGATCCCCATGATATTTTGCGTTTGATGGGCATCGAAGCGTTATCTCGCTACATCACCGATGAAGTACAGGACGTATATCGACTCCAGGGCGTGAAGATCAACGACAAGCATATCGAAGTCATCGTGCGCCAAATGCTGCGTCGTGTGCAGATACAGACTGCCGGTGATACGACGTTTATTCCCGGCGAGCAAGTTGAACGGGCTGATGTTTACACTGAAAACGACCGCGTGGAAAAGGATGCTAAGCACCCGGCGACCTACGAGAATATTCTGCTCGGTATTACCAAGGCCTCGTTGTCGACGGACTCGTTCATTTCCGCAGCATCGTTCCAAGAAACCACCCGCGTCCTCACGGAAGCCGCCATTATGGGCAAACGTGACGATCTGCGTGGCTTGAAGGAAAACGTCATCGTTGGCCGTCTGATTCCCGCGGGCACAGGTCTGGCATACCACAACGCGCGGCGCAAACAGGTCAAAGGTGGCGATTTGACGCAAAGTCGTGACCTTGGAATCTACGAGGATGAGGCCAGTGCAGCGGACAGTGAGCAGGTTGCTTGACACACCATGCCTGGCATCGTAAAATCGTGATCTTTTTTTATACCCGCCATGCGCGTCAAAAAACCGCGCTCGGAACGTTAGTGAGCTCAAGGAAGTATGCCAACAATTAACCAGTTAACCCGAAAACCTCGGGTCAAGCCGCAGTCAAAGAGCAAGGTTCCGGCGCTTGCCTCGAGCCCGCAAAAGCGCGGCGTGTGTACACGTGTCTACACCACGACTCCAAAGAAGCCTAACTCCGCTTTGCGCAAAGTCGCTAAGGTTCGGCTGACAAGCGGTTTTGAGGTAATTGGCTATATCGGCGGCGAAGGTCATAACCTACAAGAGCACTCGGTAGTGCTGATTCGCGGCGGTCGGGTAAAAGATCTTCCCGGTGTTCGCTATCACATCGTGCGCGGTAGCCTAGATACCGCAGGGGTGAAAGACCGTAAGCAAAGCCGCTCCAAATATGGCGCTAAGCGCCCTAAAGCCGCATAACTGGATTAAGCGAGACGCAATATGCCACGACGTAGAGAAGTACCGAAGCGCGAAATTTTGCCCGATCCTAAGTATAAGAACGAGGAAGTCGCGAAATTTATGAACGTGATCATGACCGGCGGGAAAAAATCCGTCGCTGAGCGCATTGTTTACGGCGCGATGGAGCAAATCGCAAAAAAATCCGGCAAGGACCCCCTCGAAGTCTTTAATGCGGCACTGAACAACGCGAGGCCTTTGGTAGAAGTTAAGAGCCGGCGTGTCGGTGGCGCAAACTACCAGGTTCCAGTTGAAGTGCGCTCCGTGCGTCGCACCGCGCTTGCTATGCGTTGGTTGCGTGAAGCGGCGCGCAAGCGCAGCGAGAAATCCATGTGGAGTCGCCTAGCTGCCGAGTTAACCGAAGCCGCAGAGGGCAAGGGCGGTGCGATTAAGAAGCGCGAAGAAGTTCATCGCATGGCTGAGGCTAACAAAGCCTTTGCCCATTACCGCTTCTAGTTTTTTTCCGTCACCGTAAATTTTGGAATAGGTTGTTAAAGTGGCCCGCAAGACTCCCATTGAGCGCTATCGTAATATCGGCATCAGCGCACACATCGACGCTGGTAAAACCACGACTACCGAGCGTGTATTGTTTTACACTGGTGAAAGCCACAAGATCGGCGAAGTGCACGACGGCGCAACTACTACGGACTGGATGGAGCAGGAAAAAGAGCGCGGAATCACCATTACCTCTGCCGCCGTAACGTGTTTCTGGAAGGGTATGGACCTTTCCTACCCGGAGCACCGCATCAACATTATCGATACGCCTGGCCACGTTGACTTCACCATTGAAGTCGAGCGTTCTATGCGCGTGTTGGATGGTGCCTGCATGGTGTATTGCGCCGTGGGCGGTGTGCAGCCCCAGTCTGAGACGGTTTGGCGCCAAGCCAGCAAATACGGCGTGCCGCGTCTTGCCTTCGTTAACAAGATGGATCGCCAAGGGGCGAACTTCTTAAAGGTGTACGACCAGATGCGTTCGCGGCTCAAGGCCAATCCGGTGCCGATTCAATTGCCGATTGGCGCCGAAGAGAAATTTGAAGGGGTCATCGATCTCATCAAAATGCAGGCCATCTATTGGGATGAAGCATCCCAAGGTATGAAATTTGAGTTGCGTGAAATTCCTGCCAATCTTCGCGCCGAGGCGCAAGAGTGGCGCGAAAAAATGATCGAAAGTGCAGCCGAAGCATCGGAAGAGCTAATGAACAAATACCTCGAGTCGGGCGAGCTCAGTGTCGAGGAAATAAAGCTAGGGTTGCGTACTCGCACCATCGCGAGTGAGATCGTGCCTATGCTCTGCGGTTCTGCTTTCAAGAATAAGGGCGTGCAGGCCATGCTTGACGGCGTGATTGATTTCTTACCCGCACCGACGGACATTCCACCGGTCGATGGCGAGTTAGAGAATGGTCAGCGGGGTCAGCGCCATGCGCGTGATGACGAGCCGTTCTCCGGCCTAGCGTTTAAAATCATGACGGACCCGTTCGTTGGTCAGCTTATTTTCTTCCGGGCCTATTCTGGCGTGGTGAAGAGTGGCGACACGATTTACAACCCTGTCAAAGGTCGCAAAGAACGTATTGGTCGCCTGGTGCAAATGCATGCAAACGATCGTCAGGCGATCGACGAGGTTCGCGCCGGTGACATCGCCGCTGCAGTCGGTCTTAAAGATACCACCACGGGCGATACGATTTGTGATCCCGACAAGGTGATTACCCTTGAGCGGATGATATTCCCTGAGCCTGTTATTCACGTGGCCGTGGAACCGAAGACCAAGGCCGATCAGGAAAAAATGGGCCTTGCGCTCAATCGTCTTGCTCAGGAAGACCCTTCGTTCCGTGTGCGTACCGACGAGGAGTCGGGCCAGACCATCATTTCTGGTATGGGTGAGTTGCATCTGGAAATTATTGTTGATCGCATGAAGCGCGAGTTCGGCGTAGACGCCAATGTTGGCGCGCCACAAGTGGCTTACCGCGAGGCGATCAAGAAGCAGGTTGAGGTAGAGGGCAAGTTCGTCAAACAGTCCGGTGGCCGTGGTCAATATGGTCATGTTTGGCTCAAGATGGAGCCGAATGAGACCGGCAAAGGATTTGAGTTTATTGACGCCATTAAGGGTGGTTCGGTGCCGCGCGAGTACATTCCGGCGGTGAACAAAGGCCTGGAAGATACGTTGCCGAATGGCGTATTGGCCGGCTTCCCAGTCGTCGATGTGAAAGTGACCTTGTTCGACGGTTCGTATCACGAGGTTGACTCGAACGAAAACGCGTTCAAAATGGCGGCTTCGATGGCATTTAAAGACGGTATGCGTAAGGCTAATCCCGTGCTTCTGGAGCCGATGATGGCCGTTGAAGTTGAGACGCCACCCGAATTCATGGGTAACGTCGTTGGCGATCTAAGTTCTCGCCGTGGCATGATTCAGGGTATGGATGACGTCGCAGGAATAAAAGTCATTAAGGCTGAAGTGCCGTTGGCGGAAATGTTCGGTTACTCCACCGCGTTGCGTTCCGCGACTCAAGGTCGTGCGACTTACACGATGGAATTTAAGCACTACAACGAAGCGCCGAAAAACGTTGCTGAAGCTGTGATCAACAAGAAATAGTGAGGACAAGGAAATGGCGAAGGGTAAATTTGAGCGGACCAAGCCGCACGTGAATGTAGGGACGATTGGGCATGTGGATCATGGCAAGACCACCTTAACGGCGGCGATCACGCTGGTCTTGTC
>JBDSJK010000236.1:0-10882 GCA_039917535.1 Burkholderiales bacterium | reverse complement strand
TTCGGCGAGCGCATCGGAGATCGCGCGT
The DNA here is from genome assembly GCA_039917535.1 of Burkholderiales bacterium. Taxonomy (GTDB): domain Bacteria; phylum Pseudomonadota; class Gammaproteobacteria; order Burkholderiales; family JALYOK01; genus JBDSJK01. Next base: position 10,854 of record JBDSJK010000236.1, on the reverse strand, counting down.
GATGCCGAAAGCAACCCAACAACGCGCGTGGCTCGGCTATGGTTTGCTGGCGGTTGTGCTTATGCTGTTGCCGTTCTTGGTCAATTGGGGCATGGGCCGGTTTTGGCTGCGCGTGATCGACTTCGCGTTGCTTTACGCCATGCTCGCGCTGGGCCTCAACATCGTCGTCGGCTTCGCGGGCTTGCTGGATTTGGGCTATGTCGCATTTTATGCCGTCGGCGCCTATGTCTATGCACTGCTTGCCTCACCGCACTTCAACATCCATCTGCCTTTCTGGGCACTATTGCCCTTAGGGGCAGGATTGGCGGGCTTCTTCGGGCTGTTACTCGGCGCGCCCACGTTGAAATTGCGCGGCGATTATCTCGCCATCGTGACGTTGGGATTCGGCGAAATCATTCGCATTTTTCTCAATAATCTTGATCGCCCGGTCAACATCACCAACGGCCCGCAAGGCGTCAATTTGGTGGATCCGATTCATCTCGGCAATTTTTCCGTGACGCAGAAACATGAAGTTTTTGGCATCATGCTGACGGATCTGCATCAGTATTACTATTTGTTTCTTGCCTTGTTGCTGATCATCGTGTTTGTCTGTATGCGGCTGCAGGATTCGCGCATCGGCCGCGCGTGGGTGGCGTTGCGCGAAGACGAAACCGCCGCCGAAGCCATGGGCATCAACACCCGCAATATGAAGCTGCTGGCCTTCGCCGTCGGCGCGACTTTTGGCGGCGTCGCGGGCGGACTGTTCGCCAGTCTGCAGGCCTTCGTCAGCCCGGAAAGTTTTAACCTCAACGAATCCATCATCATTCTGTGCATGGTCGTGCTCGGCGGCATGGGCCACATTCCCGGCGTAATACTCGGCGCGATTTTGCTTACAGCGTTGCCCGAAGCACTGCGCTACGCCAGCGACGTGCAGAAAATGCTGTTCAACCGCGTGTTTATTGATCCGGCGAATTTGCGCATGTTACTGTTCGGCATTGTGCTGGTGACGATGATGCTGTTTCGCCCGGAAGGCCTGTGGCCTTCGCCGCAGCGCAAACGCGAATTGCAGGATCGCGGCGGCGGCCCGGCTCTTTCATAAGCCATGAGCGACGCCACGCTATTATCAATTACCCAAGTGTCGAAGCGCTTTGGCGGGCTGCAGGCGCTTGCGGATATTTCCCTGACGATTCAGCGCGGCGATATCTACGGCATCATCGGCCCCAACGGCGCGGGCAAGACGACTTTGTTCAACGTGCTCACCGGACTTTATCAGCCCGACTCCGGCGAGTTCGTATTTAACGGCGAGGCACTTAAGGTCGAAAAGCCCCATCAAGTGGCCGAGCGCGGCATCGCGCGCACATTCCAAAATATTCGCCTGTTCGCTAACATGACTGCGCTGGAAAACGTCATGGTCGGTCGTCATGTTCGCACTGGCGCAAGCGTGATTGGCGCTATCACGCGGGACGCACGAACGCGCGCCGAAGAACGCGGCATCGCGCAACGGGCGGCACAACTTCTAGACTATGTCGGTCTCAAACCTCGCGCGGATTTTCTGGCGAAGAACTTGCCTTATGGCGACCAGCGTCGGCTGGAAATCGCCCGCGCGCTCGCAACTGATCCGCTGTTGCTTGCGCTCGACGAACCCGCCGCCGGGATGAACGCCACGGAGACCGTGTCGCTGAAAAAACTGTTGGAACAAATTCGCGCCGATGGCGTCACCATCTTGCTGATCGAACACGACGTGAAGCTGGTGATGGGGCTCTGCCAACGCATTGCGGTGCTCGACTACGGTAAGAAGGTCACGGAAGGTGAACCTCACGACGTACAGCGCGATCCCAAGGTGATCGAAGCCTATCTTGGTGCGAGCAGATCGTGAGCTTGCTCGAAGTCAAAGGACTGCAAGTAGCCTACGGTGGAATTCGGGCCGTCAAGGGCATCGATCTCAGCATCGGGAACGGCGAGTTGGTGGCGCTGATCGGCGCAAACGGCGCCGGCAAAAGCAGCACACTCAAAACATTGGCAGGCATGCAGCCTGCCAGTGGCGGCGAAATTATTTACGATGGTCTGCGCATAGACGGAACGCCGTCACACCTGCTGATCCGCAAGGGACTCGCGCTGGTGCCCGAAGGCCGTGGCGTATTCAGCCGCCTCACCGTGGAAGAAAATCTCCTCATGGGCGCCTATTGCCGCGATGATGCGTCCGCGATCAAAAGCGATCTGTCGCGCGTCTACGAATTATTCGCGCGCCTTAACGAGCGCCGCGAACAAAGCGCCGGCACGCTCTCCGGTGGCGAGCAGCAAATGCTGGCCATCGGCCGGGCGCTGCTTGGGCGGCCCAAGCTGCTGTTGCTCGACGAACCCAGCATGGGTCTTGCGCCCCTCATGGTGCAAAAAATTTTCGACACTGTGCGAATGATTTCTGCGCAGGGGGTTACGATTTTGCTCGTCGAGCAAAATGCCAAGCTCGCCTTGCAGATCAGCTCACGAGCTTACGTGATGGAAAGCGGTACAATCAAGTTATCTGGCGCGGCACACGACTTGCTACATGATCCCAAGGTGCGTGCTGCCTACCTAGGGGAATAGCGTTGCGCAGCGTGAATCACACTTATAGGATTATGCTGCGATGCAGTAATCGTGAACAAGTGTTAAATGTAATAAATCTACTTGACGAGACAATTCCGATCAGAACATGATGTAACGTTGAATAGTGGGTAATGTGCGCGTTCAGCGTTGCGCCTTAAATAGCACAAACCCAACACCGATTTCCCAATTGCACCGATCAGAAAGAGTCGAGCCGTCATGCCGGACTTCGTAGCCAAGCGTAAACTTGTCGTCGATTTAATTATTGCGCTCGCAGCAATACTTCTCGCCGTGTACGCGATTCAAATTTGGCTAAGCTACCGTTATATCACAACACAGATCGCGCAGCACGCCAGCAGTGCCATGGCATTGCACACGGGTGAAATTTGGCGCTACCACAACGCACAATTTACCAACTCTCAAGGAATTGCAAAACTAATCTCTGCGCAGTTTAAGGCAATGAGCAATTCGATCGACGCGGGTGAAACGGCTGCGCGCTTCAGCGATCTGTTCGAGAAAAAGGCTAACGGTGAAACGCTACTGCGACAGCCTTTTAGGGACTTCAAAAAATATCCATCCGCAGGCGCACCCAAGGGGTCCGAGGTAACAATCGCCAATCAGAAGAATTTAGTGATTGGCTTTGACATGCTCTCCAATCTAGGCCCGATATTTTTCGATTCCTCGGAAGACGGCAACAAATATCTCTATTCTGCGTTTGTTTGGTACCCCAACAGCGGCATCACGGTGTTCTCTCCCCAGAACGCGTGGGGCATAGTTGACGCCACATGGGAAACCATCGCGGCCTATCCCAGCGTTAAGGGCGCCATGCCGGAAAATAATCCGGAACGTGATCCATTTTGGAGCCCGGTTTATTTCGACCAAGATGTGAAAACCTGGATGACCACCTACAGCGTGCCCATCGACATCGCGGGCAAGTGGGTCGCTACCGCTGGAGTCGATGTATCGCTTGACCAATTGCTCGCGATTACCAGCAACGCGTCATTGCCCGGTTCCTACAACGTTATCTTGCGCAACGACGGCGAAATCGTCGCCCACCCTAAGCTGAAGGATTATTTGCAAACGGGCAATAAGCCCACACTTGACGATCCTATCTTGGCTATCCTGCGTCGGGAGATTAATCGTAATGGGCAGCCTGTGGTGGTGGATAAACCAGAGCTAGATTTTCTCTATAGCGCAGCGTTGTTAGCTGGCCCACGGCTGACGGTGTTCATGATTTTGCCACGCTCGGTCATCCGCACCGAAGCCTGGAAATTCGGGCGAGTGTCATTAATATCGGGGGCACTTGCATTGCTTGCAGCCCTGGCCGGAATTTACTACGCGCTGTCGCGACGTGTGCTGCTGCCAATTAAGAAGCTGCATGCCGCGACCCGTAAGATTATGAGTGGCGACCATCAGGTATCCCTAACACCATTCAGGGCCGACGAGCTTGGCGAAGTTACCCACACCTTCAACGAGATGGTTGTTCAGCTTAATGAGCGTCAAGTAGCCCTCAAGCGACAGGCCACCGTCGATGGGCTGACCGAACTGCCCAACCGCAGTGAGTTGTTCGCTAGGCTGTCAACGCGCATTTCGGCGGCAACGAAAGAACAACGCCGCTTCGCCTTGTTATTTATTGACTTGGATCGCTTCAAAACAATCAATGATTCCCTTGGTCATCACCAGGGCGACATGTTGCTGCGTGAAGCTGCTGGGCGCATTCGACGCATGCTGCCTGATTCTATCGAGCTCGGCCGCCACGGCGGTGATGAATTTCTGATGATAGTTGAACCGATCACCGATGCCGCTGCGTGTGTGGAAATTATCAGCAACGCGTTGAAAGAACCTTTTGTATTGGGTCACCGCCGAGTGCAGGTCACTTGCAGCATCGGCATCAGCCACTTCCCGGACCATGGTAGCGATGCAATTGAACTCATCCGCCATGCGGACACAGCGATGTATCACGCCAAGGCATCTGGACGCAACCGTTACGCCGTATTTTCCGGGCGCATGGGTGAAGTCGCTGAACGGAATTTTCTGCTGGAATCGCGCTTCCGTGATGCGGTCAGCAACAACCATTTTCACTTCGTTTACCAAAAGGTGGTGGATCACATTCATCATGCTACTTGCGGCGCCGAAGCGTTGCTGCGCTGGCACGTTCCAGAGTTGGGTTACGTGCCGCCTGAGCAAGTCATTGCGCTTGCGGAGGAACTGGGATATTCAACTGAAATTGCGCGGGTTACCGTCGACAGCGCGTTCGAATTTCTCGCTCGAAACCGGGCTAGGTTACCCGCCTCGTTCAAGCTCGCGATCAATCTCTCTCCTGAGCAATTTTCCGCGAGCGCGGTCATAGACCATCTCATCGCCTACGCGATGGGACAGGAAAAAAATGGTCCACGCATCGAAGTAGAGATCACCGAGTCCACCTTGCTGATCGACAGCCGCATCGCCCAAGACCACATTACGCGCTTGACTACGGCTGGCATTGATGTCGGCATCGACGATTTTGGCACGGGCTACGCATCACTTTCTTACTTGCAGCGCTATGCCATCAAGTTCATGAAAATTGATCGCTCGTTCACACAAATGGTGCAACATCGCGATGATCGTTTGCCCATCATCGAAGTGATGATCGACCTCGCTCACAAGCTTGGATTGCGCGCAACAGTGGAGGGTATCGAAACCATGGAACAAGCTGCCTATTTCAGCCAACGCGGTGCGCTGCTATTGCAAGGATATTATTTCGGGAAACCTGGAAGCGCTGAAGACTTGCTGAGCGAACGCAAAGCCACATTGCACGCCTAAGCCAAGGCCCTTACCCAGCGCGATGCTCAGAGGACATGCCGCCACGAGCCATACCCTGCTTGCCTCGTGGCCTGGTGTATTTTAGTATGGCCCGCGCGCTTTGCGAACGTTAAAGTTAGCGGCCCTTTGCCGACTGGGTGCATGTGCTGCTCAAGGTCATTCTCCCGGGCCAAACCACGATTACGGCCCGCTCTGTGTACGCGCCAGCGCGTCACTCCACCCGTCGCGATGCATGTCCCGTGTAGCCTGTGTCATATTCGGTATAAAGACGCGCTCGGGTTGCCATTGCCGGCTCAACTCGGCGATATCGCGCCAATAGTCCACGGCTAGCCCGGCAAGATACGCGGCGCCCAGGGCGGTCGTTTCGGTGATTCGCGGCCTAACCACGGCCACGTCCAAAATATCCGCTTGAAATTGCATCAGCAGATTGTTTTGCGCGGCGCCGCCGTCGACGCGCAGTTCGGCAAGCGTGACGTTGGCATCTTGCTGCATGGCGGCGAGCACATCGGCGACTTGGTGTGCGATGCCTTCCAGCGTGGCGCGGGCCAGATGCGCGGCACTAGCGCCCCGTGTCAGCCCAAAGATCGCGCCGCGCGCGCGGGGATCCCAATGGGGCGCGCCCAGCCCGGTCAGCGCGGGGACGAAATAAACACCCCCGTTGTCGGGCACGGTCAACGCCAACATTTCCACGTCCGCGGACGCACGGATGATGCCCAAACCATCGCGCAACCACTGCACTGCCGCGCCCGCCACGAATACGCTGCCTTCGAGGGCATAGCTGAGGTGGTTATCAATAGACCACGCGACGGTGGTGAGCAATTGCTGCGTTGACAGCACCGGCTGGCCCGTATTCATCAACATAAAACAGCCGGTGCCGTAAGTGTTCTTCGCCATGCGGGGCTGTACGCACATCTGACCGAACAATGCCGCTTGCTGATCGCCCGCGATGCCGGCGATGGGGATAGGGATGGAAAACACATCGGCGCCTGTCTCGCCATAGACTGCGCTGGAAGGCTGGACTGCAGGCAACACGGCGCGAGGGATATTGAAAATATCCAACAACTCATCGTCCCAATCGCCGCGCCGGATGTCAAATAGCATGGTGCGCGCGGCATTGCTGGCGTCGGTGATGTGCAGTTTGCCGCCGCTTAATTTCCACGCAAGCCAGGTGTCCACCGTACCAAATGCAAGTTCGCCATTTTCGGCACGCTGGCGCGCGTTGGGAACGTGATCCAGCAGCCAAGCTAGCTTTGTTGCGGAGAAATAGGCGTCAATCACCAGACCGGTTTTGCGCTGTATCGTCTCTACCAGACCGTGAGCTTCGAGGGCCGTGCAGGCATCCGCCGTGCGCCGATCTTGCCAGACGATGGCGTTAGCAATCGGCTTGCCGGTCGTGCGCTCCCACACAATCGTCGTCTCGCGCTGGTTCGCAATGCCGATCGCAGCAACGTCTTTTGCCGTCACGCCCGCCTTGGCCAACGCCTCGTGGGCAACGCTGATTTGACTCGTCCAGATCTCATCTGCATCGTGTTCGACCCAACCAGGTTGGGGAAAATATTGGCGAAATTCCTTTTGCGCAATGGCCCGAATTTCGCCGCTTGCGCCAAAGACTATCGCGCGAGAGCTGGTCGTACCCTGGTCGAGCGCTAATACAACTTTCATAGCGCGCTGCTCCGAATGAATCGACCGGTTTCCAGAAAGTGCGCCGCCTGACGGGCCACGTCAGCCGAGATCAACATTTCCGAATGGCTGACGTGTAGCACAATGGAATCTTTCGCACCCGGCACCTGGGTTTCTGCCACGGTTATCGTGCCGTCGTTCGGCGTTTCCAGATGGGTCATCAGACGACCTAGCCCCATGCTGCGATCTCCCGCGATGATGCCAATCTCATAACGTGCCGCCACGTTAGGCTTCACCTGAGATAACCACTGGGAAATGCTTTTGCCCACCACACTTTGCGTAAACGGATGACGCATCAAATTGCGTATCGCATGGATATCTTGGTAGGGCGAACCCGCCAACACGACGCGGCCGATGCGCGGCTCGTCGTGCTCTTGGAGCATTTGCAATGCCAGCAGACCGCCCATGCTATGGCCGACAAAATGTATAGTTTCAGCGTCCAAATCTTGCACGAACGCGAACAACTCTGCGGCATTGTGGGATAAATCCGCATTAACGGATGGGTAAGAAAAACTCCGTGCCTGATAACCCATGTATTCAAGGCGATTGCGCAGAATTGTCATCGCGCCGCCCGTTAGCCACAAGCCGTGCACGACCACCACCATTTGCTGAGGAATAGGGTTCAAGTTTGTTCTTGATTTGAATATTCTGTCACATTATCTCAATGTGGGTTGCTTGACAAACATAATTATATGATCAATTATATGATTATGAATAAAAATTATCTACGGGCTATTCCGCGTGAATGGCGCAACTTATCGAAAGTATTTACGGCGCTTGGCGATGAACATCGACAGCGTATCATGCTCACCTTCAGCCCCGGCGAGCGGCTCAACGTGGGCCAGATTGTGGAAGTGTCCACACTGAGTCGCTCCGCGGTTTCGCACCATCTACGCTTACTCAAAGAAGCGGGTGTGTTGCAAAGCCGTAAGGAGGGCAAACAAGTGTATTTTTGGATAGACAAAAATTTTCTGGTCGACGCATTCGAAACCGTCACCGAGTTCGTCAAGGATAATTCCTAGGCCATGTTGCATTTATAAAACAATATGCTTGGTTATATAGCTTTGTAATCAAACTGATTTCAGGGAGCCGATATACATGGCCAACCAGTACGGGCTGCTTCGCGAGCGCCGCTTCTTGCCGTTTTTCTGACGCAATTTCTGGGCCCATTTAACGACAACGTGTTCAAGAATGCGTTGATGATTTTGTTCGCTTTCAAAGCGTCGGGATGGATCGCCATGGATAAAAACCTGGTGCAAAACATCGGCCAAGTGGTTTTCATTCTGCCGTTCTTATTGTTCTCGGTAACTTGCGGTCAGCGAGCGGATAAATATGACAAAGCCCCACTCAGGCGCTTCGTTAAGATTTTCGAGATCGCCATCATGTTGGTGGCGGAACTGGGCTTCTAAGGGCGCGAAGATGAGCCGCAGACAGTGCACACGCATGGCAAAGCGAAGCCGATAAAGTAATTTTTGATTTAGAAATGGAATGACCTTGCCAGAAGCCGTGCCCTGCTTGCCTCTGCAGGCATGCCATGCTGCGGTGCACCATCCATGCGCCTTTCCGGCATGCGGTGAAAAAGATAAAATAGAGCGACTTGCTTAAAACTACGACCCACCATGTCTGACATTCAAACTTTGCGCCGCATCTTGAAAGAAAGTAGAACCATCGCCATCGTCGGCCTCTCGGCGCAGTGGCATCGGCCGAGTAATTTCGCCGCGAAATACATGCTCGATCACGGCTACACGATCATTCCCGTGAACCCGCAATACGAGGAAGTGCTGGGCCAGAAATGCTACAAAAGCCTGCGCGACATTCCCGTAAAAGTGGATATGGTCGATTGCTTCCGCAAGTCCGCAGACGTTCCACCTCTAGCCGATGATGCAATCACCATCGGTGCGAAAATATTGTGGATGCAAATCGGCGTGGTGAACGAAGCCGCCGCCGCCAAAGCGCGCGCAGCCGGGCTCGAAGTCGTCATGGATCGTTGCATAAAAATTGAGCATGGCCGATTGTTTGGCGGGCTCAACTGGGCGGGCGTCAATACCAGAATTATCTCGTCGCAACGGCCGCGGTACTTGCCCTATTAGTAAGGTGTGAGGCGCTAGGAGTGAGGCACCAAGCATTTCTCCTAACTACTCACCCCTAACGCCTGACACTTAATTCCTCCCCCCTAACGCACCACTATGGCTAATCACAAATTCGGTTTTGGCACCCTATGCCTACATGCGGGGCAAATTCCCGACCCCACCACTGGCGCACGTGCCGTGCCAATTTATCAAACGACTTCCTTTGTGTTTGACAGCGCGGAGCACGCGGCGAGTTTGTTCAATCTGCAGACCTTCGGGAACGTCTACTCGCGCATCAGCAATCCTACCGTCGCCGCATTCGAAGAGCGCATGGCGGCGTTGGAGAACGGTAGTGCCGCACTCGCTTGTGCGAGCGGACAGGCCGCTGAGATGGTCGCGCTGTTGACGTTGGTGGAAACGGGCGACGAAATTGTTTCCGCGAGTACGTTGTACGGTGGGACTTATTCTCTGTTCTCGTTCAACTTCAAAAAACTGGGCATTAACGTCAAGCTCGTCGACCCCGAGGATCCGGACAATTTCCGCCAAGCCATCACCAGCAAGACCAAGGCGATCTATGCGGAAACCGTCGGCAATCCGCGCGGCAACGTTATCGATATCGAAGCCATCTCCGCAATCGCTAAAGAAGCGGGCGTGCCGTTCGTGATCGACAACACGTTTGCCACGCCGTATTTGTGTCGTCCGATTAAACACGGCGCGGACATCGTCGTTCACTCGGCCACGAAATTCATCGGCGGCCATGGCACCACCATGGGCGGCGTCATCATCGAATCCGGTAAATTCGATTGGGGCAATGGAAAATTTCCGGGCATGACGGAGCCGTCAAAGGGCTATCACGGCGTGCGCTTCCACGAAACCTTTGGTGACTTCGGCTACATCATGCGCGCGCGCATGGAAACCCATCGTACCTTCGGTCCCGCGCTATCGCCGTTCAGTGCCTTCATGCTGCTGCAAGGCACGGAAACATTGCACGTGCGCATGGAACGCCATGTACACAACGCGCAAAAAGTCGCGGAATTCTTAGAGAATCATTCGCTGGTCTCCTGGGTCAGTTACCCCGGCCTGAAGAGCAGCAAGTACTACGACCTCGCGAAAAAATACATGCCGAAAGGCGCGGGTTCCATCTTCACCTTTGGCATCAAGGGCGGCCAAGCGGCGGGTGAAAAATTCATCCAGTCCTGCGAATTTTTGAGCCATCTCGCCAACGTGGGCGACGCAAAAACCTTAGTCATTCATCCGGCCTCAACTACACACCGCCAGCTTTCAGAAGAAGAACAAATCAAAGCGGGCGTAACGCCCGACATGGTTCGCTTATCCGTCGGCATCGAAGAAGTGGACGACATTATTTGGGATATCGAGCAGGCGTTGCAGAAATCGCAACAGCCGTGACATGGAATTGAATGAGTTTATGCGGGTAAATTGGGATATCACGACTCTTCTGGTACAGTGGTCAGACTAGGTAACTATTGAAGGTTTACATGGAAGCTCGTGACTGGACACTTCTAGTGCTTGCAAAAGCCGGCGAGTTGCAGCCGGTACAGTTGCAGAAGAGTCTATTTCTCCTGGGACGGAATTTGAACGAGCATCAGCTCGCAACCGGCAATTTCTACAACTTTGAAGCCTATGATTACGGCCCGTTCTCAAGCGGCATTTATGCTGATGCTGAAATGCTAGAGCAGGGAAAATTAATCATAATCAAACGACCGCCAGAGGTTAGATATAAAAA
>JBDSJK010000235.1:0-4597 GCA_039917535.1 Burkholderiales bacterium | reverse complement strand
AGGCTACAATATATAAGGGATTAATCAACCATAAGTTCCTGCGCGAAGTCTTGAAGGGTCACAGCAAGTTGGTTTTGGCGCTTTATAAGTCGTTAGAAAAGAAGTTCGAGCACGATGGCCTTTTTTGGCTGCAGTACGGACTCTCTCTTCGAGACTTCAATAAGCACGAAGAATCTCTAGAGAAACTGCGTACTGCGCACCAGGCGTATCTGATGGAACATACTCAGCACGCATTGGGGCAACAATTGCTAATCGTGGCAGCACACTCTTCTGACAAACGAATGGCGTTGGCTTACGCAGACGAGGCGATGGATTTACTCAAAAATCTAGATAGAGTAATTGAGAGCGACGACACTTTTCCAATTGTCACATTGTGCGAAGGCTATACGAATGTAATTCGAATACACGAGGGCGAAGACCTTGCTCGCAAGAAGGCTGCTGAATTTGCTAACCGTTTACGGAACCGTACTTCTGGCTCGGAAAGTGGTGATCGAGTTCAGAAAGCATATGAAAATATGTTTCGATACGCAACAACCGGCACTTGGACTGAGCTAGAGGATCAGTGAAATCGGAATTGCCGAGATTGTTAGCTCAAATTTGGATTGAGATTGATTGACTCAGCCACGATGAACTAAATGTCTGCTTACTCGTCATCGAAAGGTCCGAAATGGGTCGATATAGACACTCAACACTCTGACGGTTTCAAGATTCGTGATCACAGGAATGTATGATCCGGTTGCCGGATTGATTGCTACGTTCACCGGATTACGCGCCTCGTGTCATAGCCATTGAAATTGGCACTACGCCGCTCGCGCAAACAACATCGGCACACTTTGCACGCGGCTCCCCGGCTTGACGAACGACAACACATCGCTGCCATCTAAGTTCGGATAATGGGCCGTCGCGTGATGAACGATCTCAACGGCCATCATGTCGAGCTGCGTTAACATTTCCTCGATGCGCAATTTGAAACTCGCTTCATCGAGCTGATCAGTCAGACCGCGATTTAATTCAGCGAACCACGCCAAGCGCGACTGATCGAGCATTTGTGCCGGGTTGTTGCGTTTGCTGACCGCGCTCCATTTACGCAGAAAGGCCTGCATTGCGACGTTGAGTTTTTCCACTGCAACAAAGATCTTTCCCATGCGCCCCATGGTCACGATATCGGTGAGCCGGTTTTGGAAAAAAAGCTGGCACATCAAGCCCCAGTAGAAGGCGTAATCCCACAACACCTTCACCGGCATCACCTCGGCATCGCCGAAGATTTTGTATTGGCCGACATACAGCGGCAACATGTTTTGGTAGAACGAAAAGTAAACTTTTTCATAGGCGGTCGCGTACATTTCCGTCAGGCCGCCGACACGATCCTGCGCGATGAGTTCCGTGATCAGGGTGTTGCCAATGGCGATAAAATCGCTGCCCGGCGAGTAAAACGGATCCAAAAATAAACCCGCTTCGCCGGTCAGCGCCCAGCGCTGTTTGCCCGAATACATTTGTTTGCAGCCGTAGGAAAAGCGTTTGTAAAATCCAAAATCCTGCAGCTTGTCGCGCTTGGCATCGAGCACATCAAATAGTTGCGGCTGATGTCGCTTAAGCCAAGCCATGGATTTTTCAAACGTGTTGAGCGTGTCGATGGGATGCAATTCAGCGTCGGCCACAATGCCTACCGAGTGAGAACCCGATGCGAGCGGAATCAGCCACACCCAATAGCCTTCGCCGCACAGATGGTTGGTGGACAACCAACGATTCGGCGGATTGCAGCGCGCTAACCATTCGCGATCCTGCGACCAATCGTTGATGTCGATGCACTCGGCGATGCGAAACCACACGGCACATGCGTTGTGCGCATTGCTCTCGGCGAGATCGAGCTTGCGCTTGATTAAACCCGCGCGACCCGCTGCGTCCACCAGCCAGCGCGACTCGACTTCGTGGCTTTCTCCCGCGTGGTCGTAGCTCACCCGATGGAGCGCCTTGCCGTCGCTTAAGCTAAAGTTTCGCACCATCGCTTGGTCAACAAACGTCACGCCCCGTTCCCGCGCGAAAATCGCCAGATCATTCTCGAATATGCCACGATCAATCTGGTAAGCGGGCGTGGAAAGAAACGAGCCGCCGCCCAATTCCGTCACGCTCGCAATATCGCGCTCGCCGTCGGAAAAGAAAAAACGGAAACCGAATTTTTTGAGTTGGAACTCATGCAGATAATCCCTGAGGCCCAGCACGTTGGCGAAATAATGGGCGCCGATTTCCACCGTCGATTCACCCACTTTGTGCGCCGCTTCCGGCACCGGATGCGCACGTCGTTCCAATACCAAAATATCTAAATCGGGAAAACGCTGCTTGAGCTGAAGCGACAGCGTCAAGCCCGCCAGACCGCCGCCAAGTATGATTGCGTCGTGTTGTTTCGTTTTAGTCATGATGTTTCGCTAGCTCGGTTTAACTCCAAAAAACGCTTTATTCTACACCGCGTACCTGGCTGCGAGGCAAGCGTGGCGCGGCTCTCCGGGCATAGGCCGCCAGCAGGCAAGCAGGACGGGCTTGCTGGCTCTATGCCATAGCGCCATTAATCGAAATGACTTGTCCGGAAATATAGCCCGCGTCGTCGGAAGCCAAAAATTTTACCAACGCGGCGACATCCTCCGGCTTTCCGGCGCGCTTCATTGGCACAATTTGATCGATCATTTCTTTGCTGAACACGCCTTCGGTCATGGGTGAAGCAATAATGCCGGGCGCGACGACATTGACGGTAATGTTGCGGCTCGCCACTTCCAATGCCAACGATTTGCTCGCGCCGTGCAGCCCGGCTTTCGCCGCGGCGTAGTTGGTCTGGCCGCGATTGCCCATCACGGCCGCGACGGACGACACGCTGACGATGCGGCCCCAGCGAGTGCGGATCATGGGCATCAACAGCGGCTGAGTGACGTTAAAAAATCCGTTCAGCGACACATCAATGACCCGTGACCATTGCTCGCGCTGCATGCCGGGCATGACCGCGTCGTCGTGAATGCCGGCGTTGTTGACCAACACTTGAATTGGGCCGTTTGCGACGAGTTGTTCGAGCGCTTGACGGCTCGCCACAGCATCGGTCACGTCGAACGCGAGCGCGCTCGCTAAGCCGCCTGCAGTCTTGATCTCGGTCACAACGGCTTCCGCCGCGGCGAGATTGCTATTGGCATGGACGATCACAAACAATCCCTGCGCCGCCAGCGCGCGCGCGATCGCCGCGCCTAGCGCACCGCTGCCGCCCGTGACTAAGGCGCGTTTCATCACGTTAAGTTACTAATGTCTAGCACCACCGTCGCGCGGCCCGCGATAATTTCCGTATCGCCCAGCGCAACGGAAAACGCGTACATCACGCGGCTTTCGTCACCCATCAGGCGCTCGGCGGAAATCAGCAGCGCCTCGTCGCCGTCATCTAGCCACGGGCGATGGCATACCACGTCGCGCAGGCTGGCGAGATAGCCCGCGCGCGGCCTTCCCGCCACGGCGCCGGACAGCGCGCCATGCACGGCCATGGCCTGAGAGGCATATTCCACGCCGCTGATGGCGTAGAGCCTACCCTGGCGGCGCAAGGGATTATCGGCATCGCGATGGCTCACGGCGCGACAACGGATGCTGTCAGCACTCCATTCGACCACGCTGTCCAACAAACACATGGCGCCCGCGTGGGGAATCATGCGCTCGATATCGGTTTTGCTTACGGTCATGGGCTCATCTGAATTTGCAGCGCATTCGCGCCCATGTAATCGAGCACGATCGTCGCCATACTTTTAGCGGCGATGGCCGCGAGCAAGGGCAAGGCACGGCCGGCGGGAACGCCCGCACGAATCGCTTCCAGATCCGGCTGCGGCAGCTTCGTTGCGGAAACCGAGTTCGCAACCAGCGCAATATCGAGTTCGCACAGGCTGCGAGCGGAACGCTCGGGCGACAACAACATGCCTACGCCGACGCTGGCGCGGATAGGCCGCACGGCATTAATCGGCTCAGGATAGGGCGTATCGTAGGCGATCAACAACACAATGCGCGGATCGACGATCGCTTGCGTCGCCGCTTCGATCAAGCCTGCGGCAAAGCTCGCGTCATACGCGCCGAGGCTGGTGGACGGCTCGTGGCAGCGCGTCGCGATGCCCCAATAACCGGCGGAGGCGTTGTGTACGGAATTGTGGAAGCGCGTCGGTGAAACCTCGTGGCCGGGCAAAGCAAGCGCCTCGCAGATTTGGTGGATGACATCGCCATCGCCTCCGGATGAAGTGAACACTGTAGCGGTTTCCGCCGCCGGTTGCGCGGCGTTGGCAAGGGCTTCGCTGCCGGCAGCAAGCGCGAGTTTCACGCTGGTAGGCGTACGCCGTCGCTCCGCCGCTGGCAATAATTCTAAGACCGGCATCGCGATCGGCGCGGCGACATAGTCTGCGGCGCCGGCCAGTATAGCCACGCTCGCGGCCCAGCCGCTTAAGCCCGGAGCGAGCAAGCCTATGCCCTCGACATAGACGCGCATCAATGCAAACGCCCGACAATGAGGCTGCAGTTGGTGCCACCAAAACCAAACGAATTACTCATCACGCGCCGCACGGTTGCGTTGCGATTGTCGATGAGATAGTTG